>CAZZGS010000200.1:0-1376 GCA_964653845.1 uncultured Bryobacter sp. | reverse complement strand
TATCCAGACAAGGATTACGAAGCGCGGGGGGTGCGACTGGCGAGTCGCAGAGAGGTGTTTGCCGCAGCAGCCAGCCTCGCTCAAGTAAGAGCCCTGGGTGCAAACCCGCAAGCCGGTCGAGACGATCTCCCCCACTATCGGTCGGGACAAGTGGTGCTCGGGTTGGGCGAACCACTCACCGCGCCGCAAGAGAATCAGGATCTCGCGCAAACTGGCGTATCTTATCTTGCGCTGGAATTGATTCCCCGCATCACCAGAGCGCAGTCAATGGACGTCTTGTCATCGATGGCCAGCATCGCCGGCTACAAGGCCGTGCTGATGGGGGCAAGCCAGTTGCCGCGGCTTCTGCCAATGATGACTACAGCCGCTGGCACCATCGCTCCCGCCAAGGTATTGATTCTTGGGGCTGGAGTTGCGGGCCTGCAGGCGATCGCGACGGCACGCCGGCTGGGCGCAGTCGTTAGCGCTTACGATGTGCGGCCAGCTGCCAAAGAACAGGTGGAAAGTCTGGGTGCCAAGTTTGTCGTTCTTGATGTAGACAACGCAGGGGCCGAAGACAAGGGCGGTTATGCCAAGGCGATGGATGAAGCCTTCTACAAACGGCAAAGAGAGCTACTCACAGACGTCATCCGGGAGCAAGACCTCGTCATCACAACCGCTGCTGTACCTGGCCGCAAGGCACCGATTCTGATGACCACCGAAATGGTGGCCGCGATGTCGCCTGGTTCTGTAGTTGTCGACCTTGCGGCAGAACGTGGCGGCAATTGCGAAATTACAATCCCGGGGGAGACGATCGACTTTCAGGGAGTGACAGTGATGGGCCCCTTGAATGTCGCATCGCTTCTGCCGTATCACGCCAGCCAGACCTTCGCCTATAACGTCTCGGCATTCCTCAAGAACCTGATGGTGAAGGGCGACTTTCATCTCAATCGCGAGGACGAGATCATTCGCGAAACTCTGGTCTGCGAAGGCGGGCGCGTCGTACACCCCAAACTGATCGAATCGGCAGAACGAATCGGAGTGACATCATGAAGGGCTTTGAAGCTGGCTTATTCGTATTTATGCTTGCAGCCTTCCTGGGCTTTGAGCTGATCAAGCGCGTGTCGCCACTGCTGCACACACCGCTCATGTCGCTTACCAATGCGATCTCGGCGATCGCCGTAGTGGGGGCGATTTTGATCGCAGGAGAAAAAGACGCCTCGATGCTGAGCCGCATCCTTGGCTTCACGGCGGTGACCGCATCGGTGATCAATCTGGTGAGCGGCTATCTGATTACCGACCGCATGCTGAAGATGTTCAAGCGGCGGGAAGGAGTCGCCAAATGAACCAGACCATTTTAGAGATGATCTACATTGCGGCGACAGCGAGCAACATTC
>CAZZGS010000199.1:0-7821 GCA_964653845.1 uncultured Bryobacter sp. | reverse complement strand
AGGTCGATCCGGCCCACCTCGCCAAGGAAGCCGACATTGCCCGCGACCGCGCCAAAAACGAAGGCAAGCCCGAAAAGATCCTCGACAAGATCGTCGAAGGCCGCCTCTCCAAGTTCTACGAAGAGGTCTGCCTCATCGAGCAGCCCTTCATCAAGGACAACGGCGTCACCGTGACCGAGCTCATCGCACAGAAGAGCAAGTCCACCGGTGGCACGATCGAAGTCGCCCAGTTCGTCCGCTTCAAGGTCGGCGAGACCCAGTCCAGCGAAGAACCGGCAGCGGAATAACTTATATGCCAAGCTACCGGCGCATCGTCTTAAAGCTCTCGGGCGAAGTCATGGCCGGCCCGAAAGGCTTTGGCATTGACAATGACCGTGTAAATGCATTTGCCGAAGAAATCTCGGAAGTGCACAAACAGGGCATTGAAATTGGTCTCGTGGTCGGCGGCGGAAACATCTTTCGGGGTGTTGACGCCGCCGCCAAATCCATGGATCGGGTCAGCGCCGATCACATGGGTATGCTCGCCACCGTCATCAACGGTCTGGCTCTCCAGGATGCTCTCGAGCGTGCTGGTTCTCCTACACGCCTGATGACCGCCATCCAGATGACTGCCGTTGCTGAACCCTACATCCGTCGCCGCGCCATGCGCCACCTCGAAAAAGGCCGCATCGTTCTCTTCGCCGCCGGCACCTCCAACCCCTTCTTTTCCACAGATTCCGGAGCCGCCCTCCGCGCTCTCGAGATCCATGCTCAAATCCTCGCCAAGGCCACCAAGGTCGACGGCGTCTACGACAAAGATCCGATGAAGCATGACGACGCCGTCAGATACTCAACCATCTCTTATACTGAAGTTCTAGCCAAAGGACTGCGGATCCTCGACGCGAGTGCAGTAGCCATGTGCCGCGACAACAGCTTGCCCATCTCAGTCTTCAATTCCAACGTCCGCGGCAATATAATGCGAATGGCTCTTGGAGAGCCAATTGGAACCTTGATACACGAGCCAAAATGAGCGAAACATTTACCACCACCAAACAAGTAGAAACAAACGCTAAGACCCGAATGGATAAGGTCATCACCGACCTCGCCCAATCGATGACCACGGTCCGTACCGGCCGAGCCAACGCCTCCATGCTCGACAACGTGCGTGTCGACTATTACGGCACGCCCACCCCGGTCAGCCAGGTCGGAAACATCAGCGTCCCTGAAGCAGGTCTTCTCACGATTACTCCTTGGGACACTTCAGTAATCGCTGCCATTGAGAAGGCGATCCGTTCCGCCGAACTTGGCCTCAACCCGGGCAACGACGGCAAGATGATTCGCATCCCCATTCCACAGCTCAACGAAGAGCGCCGCAAAGAGCTAGCCAAGAAGCTCCACGGCATGGCCGAAGACCACCGCGTCGCCCTTCGCAATGTGCGCCGCGACGCTAACGACCAGGTCAAGAAGTTGATGAAGGACAAGGCCATCAGCGAGGACGACGAAAAGCGCTCTCTCGAAGAGATTCAGAAGATGATCGACGCCTATATCAAGAAGCTTGACGAAGCCGCCAAGGCCAAAGAAAAGGACATCCTGGAGATCCGCTAAGTAGCGGATCTTTTACTTGTGTTGGGTTTCCCAATCGTAAGCGATCGAAGGATGGTTGTAGGCAATCCTTCCTTCGTCAGCCGGATTGTACTGACGATTCGTCACGTATACGAGCATGCCACTCTCCGGGCTAACTACTTTGTACCCATGTGCTACCCCAGGCGGAATGATGACCTGTAGTGGCTTCAGTGCCCCGCAGTAGATCGTGTTCTTCTGCTTGAAAGTCGGGGAGTCCTCCCGCAAATCGACCAGCCCCACCTGAAAAACTCCCATCACCGGCACCCAAAAATCAGTCTGGTGGCGATGAATATGGAAGGCTTTGACCGTACCCTGATAGCTCAATGCAGCAGATACCTGGGTTGTTGTGGGGTCAAATTCCTCAACTAATCCTTTGCCAATGCGTGCCACTTCCAGAAAGTAGCCACGGTCATCGGGAAAGACCGGGAAAGGCTCAAGCTTGACTCCATTGATGACACCCTTGTCCCCAGTCGATCTTACAATCGCTCCAATCCCGCTAATGTTTCCCTCGGTCCAGGCATCGGGTAATAAAATCTTCGGCTCACTCATTCTGATTCATTATAAATTATGACGTTAGCTTTAATACTTCTTGCTTCAATCTCATTGGCCGCTCAAACCCTCATTACTGTTTCCCCTGCCGGGGATGCAGATGGCTTCGCTCTTGAGCCACTCATCAAGCTGCGCTTCGATGCTCCGATCAATCCAGAATCCTTGCGCAATTCCGTCTTCATCGTTTGGGGCGCGACTCGTCAGCGCGATGGCTTTACCACCTATCCGGATGGCTACCGGATGCCCATCAATAACCTTGCCTGGGATCCTGCAACCAACACCGCCTATGCCAAGCCAGATGAGCCACTCGATCACGACCGCGACTACATCATCGTCTACAACACGCTCGAAGCAGCCCGATTCCACACTCGCAACGTCACTCAAACCATCCTTGCCCGTCGCCTTGGTCCGACCGGCTCTATCCAGCGCTCCACTGCCATTGACCTCGCCGAGATCAAGTCCATTCAGACTCTCAGTCAGACCGTGGCAGACTCAACCAAACCACTTACCGATACCGGCTTTCCAGTCGACGTTTCCTTTCTGACGCAACTGGGCCTACGCCGGCTCGTCTTCCTCAACTTCGAATCCTCCAGAGGCGACCGCGTTGCTGTACACGCCTGGCTTCCAAACGGTCCCAAGCCTGCAGCGGGTTGGCCAGTCAAACTCATTGGTCACGGACTCTTTGACAACCGCTTCTCCGGCCCAACTCTTTTCGCCACCGCCTTCATCGCCAATTCGGTTGTCATGTCGATCGATGCTGTGGGCCACGGATACGGAGATGCCTCAATCTTGCGCTTCGAAAAGATCGATGGTACGAAGGTCGATGCTCCGACGAACGGGCGGGGCCGCGACATCAACAGCGACGGGCGTATCGATCCTGCCGAAGGATGCATCCTGCCTGACTTCATCTCGACCTGCCTGCGCGAAACCGCGCTTGACTACCAGAAGCTGGTCCGCGAGATCCAGGCCAACATTGACCTCGACGGCGACCGCCAGCCAGACCTAAACCCCAACAGTATCCAATACCTCGGCCAATCTCTCGGTGCCATGTACGGCACCATCCTGATGGCAATCGAGCCCGGCATTGATGCAGCGGTTTTGAATGTTGGTGGAGGCAGCGCGATCGAGACGGCTCGCACCAGCACTTTGCTCAAGCCGATCCTTGAGCAGTTCGTAGGCAAACCGAATGACCCTCTAATTCCGCGCTACGCACCTGCCCAGCGAATCACCACAGCTCAAGGCCAATACCTGGAATTGCTGGATCGCCTTTCCATCTCTGAAGCTGCAGGCGCACCTGCTTCTTTCGCCCCCTTTCTCAAGCAGGCGACGCTTTACGGCAACCCAATCAAGCGGGTCCTCTTCCAATACGCAAAGGGGGACCAAAGCGTGCCGAACAATTCAAACGGGCAACTGATCCGCGCTGCCTTCGAATACGATCTTGTCTCCGTTTATCGGCACGATATTGCCAGGCAGGTGGTTCCGACTTTGCCTGAGAACCCCCACGCCTACATGGCCGCCTTTGCTCAACTGGACCAACCGAGTCTTCTGATCGCTCTGGCAACGCTTTCGCAGGCAAGCGAATTCCTTGCCAGCGGGCGAAGAGAAGTCCCCGACGTGAATGGACTCGTCCGCTTCCTGTTTCGCCAGAACCTCTTTGAAACCCCAAGCCTGATTCCGTGAGACGATAACGAGATGCTGGTCCTCTTGTTGTTAATAC
Organism: uncultured Bryobacter sp.; assembly: GCA_964653845.1. Classification (GTDB taxonomy): domain Bacteria; phylum Acidobacteriota; class Terriglobia; order Bryobacterales; family Bryobacteraceae; genus Bryobacter. The sequence goes on along the minus strand of CAZZGS010000199.1, from coordinate 3,953 downwards.
ATGCTCAATACTTTAGCGTCCCTCAAGTAGATGCTCCTGAGCTTGCACGCTTTGGCAGTCATGATGTTGGCGTTCGCACTATTGAGATCACCAATCCAGAGCAGCCGGACATCCTCAAGCTGGATGCAGCAACGGGCCAGGCTCCGCTGACGGACCGCAAGCTCAAGATCGAGATCTGGTACCCCGCTCAACTCAAGGCGAACGAACAAGCTAATACGGTGTATGTGAGCCCGATGGTTGGACGGGCGACTCGTCCCGAGATGCCCAAGACTTTCGATATCCCGGGTAAAGCCCTCCGTGACGCGCAACCCAAACAAGGTGGATCTTACCCACTAGTTATCGTGTCGCACGGTTATCCTGGCTCGCGGATCTTTCTTAGTTACCTCACCGAAAATCTTGCCTCGAAAGGATACATCGTTGCTGCGATCGACCATACCGATTCCGTATTCGGCGAAGTCAGGGGCTTCCCCAGCACGCTGATCAATCGCTCTCCCGATCAGCTTTTCACGATCAAAGAGTTGACCAATTTATCCAAGCAAGTCGATCACTTCCTGAGCAAAATTATTGATACAGACAAGGTCGCAATCGTTGGTTACTCGATGGGTGGTTATGGGGCGATGGCGAGTGGCGGTGCGGCTTACAGCACCAAATCGAACATGCTCAAGATGATCCCCTCAACCATGATGCCGAAGGCGGAAGCTCCTGCTTCGCTCAAGGCAATTGTTGCGATTGCTCCATGGGGAGCACAGCCTCCAGTTGAGGCATGGGAAGCGGAGGCAGTCAAGAACTTCAAGCTGCCGTCGCTCTTTATCGTGGGAGACAACGATGATATATCGGGCTATGAGCAGGGCGTCAAGAAGCTATACAATTGGGCGACCAATTCCAACCGTTGCATGGTGACCTATCAGAATGCCCGTCACAACGTTGGAGGCAATCCGGCACCAGCCAATGTCCCGCTCGACTTTCAGGGACGGGAATCCTTCGAGGAGCCAGTCTGGCGCAAGGACCGGATTACCGCAATCAACCAACACTTCATCACGGCTTTTCTTGATCTGAATCTTAAGGCAGACGAAAGCAAAGCTTCATACTTGAAGCCTGACGAGAAGGGTGCCTGGAAGGGCTTCCAGCGACGTTGGTTCCTCGGGCTCAACATCGATTGCCAGAAGGCGAACTAGAGCCGCAAAGCTAACGCACCCAAATCGATACTCCTGAAGGGCTCCGATTTAATCCCACTTCACCCTCCCTGCCAACATCAATGAGACAGAATCCTTAGTTGAAATTAGACCCTATCGGAGGGCGGGGAAAATGGATCACAATGTTGAGCACAGTGTCTCAGAAGCAAGAAGTATCGATGGATGCGCTGGCGGGCCTGAAGCGCAGGGAAGCCGAGTGAAGCGAGAACAAGTGCTCTAATCGTACTTATCATTTTTAACAATGCTATCGCGGAGGTTCATCGGGATTTGATGTACCAACTCCAGATTCGTGTTCTACTTGGTCAGAAAAACCGTATTGCGTAGAGATCAGCGTCTATTAGCTGAGCACGCATTCGAAGGGTGCGGCCAGATAGGGAAGCCAAGGTGTCGATGTTCTTCCACTTCACTGCTCTTGCGATGACGTCGCCTACCAGTTCTGTGGATTCGGCCAGGACCGTGCCGCCTGGATCTTCGAGCCATAGCTTGATGCCGCCGGGGGCGGAGGTGGAGAAGTTCACTTCGAGTTGATTACCGGTGAAGGTGAAGGGCTTGGTGATCATCGTGCCTCCGCTGTAGCCGGCGTGGACGGAGGCGAAGCCGTCGAGGCGCAGCATGTATCGCTGCAGGTGGATGCTTGGCTGGCCGTAGTCTCGCACCACGTAGAAGGAAAGATGATTTTCTCCGGTCTGGACCAGATTTAGGGCAGGGTAGTTGGAGCGGGAGACCCAGTTTTTCATTCCGAGGCCCGGGCGGAGGAAGGCTTCCATGAAGGTTCGATCCATGACAGTGCCGCCACGGGAGGACATCAGGACTGCGTCAGAACAGTCTTTGAAATAGCCGGGGTCTACTCCGATTACTTTAGCTTCCGCTTCGGTCAAGACTTGCCGGCCCGGCAGGAAGCGGGCGCAGATGGAGAGATAGATATGCGGCGCGCGAAAGTAGGGGCTGGTTTGGTTGGTGTAGAGATGCTCGGGCGGGGCGTCGCCGAAGGAAAGCTCACCTTGCTTCTGCCAGTCCACGAAGTTCTGGCTGACCGCCCGGGAGATCCAACGGTAGTTGGTTGCGCCAATTTTCTTGAAGGTTCGGTAGTAACAGACGTATTGCTTTTCGCTCTCCGACCAAAAGGCGAGATTTTGCGAATCGAAGGCACCGCCGGTCAGGACGGGTTCGGTGCGGGTTTGGGTCCACTGGATGCCATCGCGGGAATGGAAAGCCATTAGGCCGCTCTTGCTGGTGCCAGCAATGCCTTTGTAGGTGCCGTCGCGATCGAGGAAGGGTGAGAAGTTGTGCTGGAGAGGAGGTGTATTGGCGAGGATGATGTTGGTTCCTCGCTTGAGGTTCGGGCGTTCGAAGTGTTGGCCGTCTTTGGACTCGGCGTAGCAGTAGACTTCGTCGCCGCGACCGTCTTCGCCGGCGTTTGGTACTCCGCGATAGTAGAGTTTCCTCCCGATCACGGTTGCGTAATTGGAGAAGCGGCCCTCCCAGGGCTTGTCGAATCGGAATGCAGTGCCAGCATCGACGGGGGTGCCCAGGCGGAGTTCTGCTCCTTTCAATTCGGCTATCAGGTAGGGGTCGACGAAGAGCTCGCGGCGGGAGCCCAGGGCTATGGGTGCGTTTGCGGCAAAGGCGGTTGCCAGGAGGCTGCGACGGGTCAAAGTACAAGCTCCGTAAAGCAGCCTCGCAGATCCATCTCGTATTCGATCGTTTCGATGGGTGGGCGTGAATAGTGCCAGGTGATGCCGTGAATAGCAGAAGCCCCCATCGGGGCAAGAATTTCGCTTTTGAGAAACGCGGTCATTGGATGGATTGTGTAGACCTCGGTTGTGGTGACTTGCGCCCAATCGACGCCCAAGCCGCCAAGCCTTGCAGACATCAGACCCATGACGAAGCGTGTTTTTTCAGCCATGGCATCACTTGAAGTTTCTCCACTGCGAATTACGTCTTCTGGATTCAGGGATCCTTCAGGCAACTCGCCTGCACCCGCTACTACGAAGGACTTTTCTTTGCGCTGCGAAGGCACGGTGTAGCTGAAGCCGTAGATGGAGGGGACGTTTGGTGCGCCGATCTCCGGGGCGATGTTGGTGCGGGCCACCGGGTTGACTCCATCAAGGATGAGCCCCCACGAATTGAGAACCTCGACGTAGCTCCCGTTGAACTCAACGAAGCCCTCAAAGCTGAATGGCATTGGCGAGCGCAGTTCCATCGCACAGAGTGCTGGCACTGGCCTTTCAACTGCCGTCAGGTGCGCCAGTATACGATCAAAACCCTTCGCCAAGGGTTCCGGCTGGCGGAAGCGCGCGTGCACAATTTCGTAGCCTTGTGCCGACACCACGCCGGCCGAGTAAGGGGCAATGCCCTTCAAGAATGAGTAGTTCCCTTTCGGGTTGAGCAGGAGCATAGTTAGAGTCCAAAAACGAAGATCGCCGATTGCGAGGCAATGGCTATGTATTGCTTGCCGTTGACCGCGTAGGCCATGGGTGAGGTGATGATGTTGGCACCGGTGTAATAGTGCCACAGGTACTTGCCGGTCTTGGAGTCGAGGGCAATGAGGTTGCCGTCAAAGCTTGATGCGAAGACGACTCCGCCGGCTGTGGCCAGAACGCCTGTGGCCGGTGAGCCGGCGTGGAGAGGGAAGTCCCATTTACGGATGCCGGTGGTGGCTTCAAGGGCTCGCACTGAGCCTGGTGTCCCGACCTTGAGATCGACTTCGACGCCGCCTCCGGTGAAGCCTTCTCCGGCGACGGGTGAGCGGGTCATGCT
>CAZZGS010000198.1:0-7831 GCA_964653845.1 uncultured Bryobacter sp. | reverse complement strand
GTAGGTGCGGACGTTGAGCTCAGCGAAATGGGAGATCCAGGGGAGAGGCGGAGTGAGGCGGGGACGAACGCCAGTCATCCGGAATGGCACTACGGCGATCCAGGCCTGGTTGTCGAATGTATCGACCTCGAGGGAATTGGGAAGCAGGGGTTGGATCACGGAAGGCTCGATTGGCCAGTGGGCGAAGAGGAGATCACGCCACCACTGAGTCATTACCCAGGGGCCCGACTCGAGGGGCCAGGGACGGTGATCGGTCTGACGGATAGTTTTTCTGAGCCCCACAATAGTAGGCTATCTCTAGTGAAGGGTTTAGAAACGGAAATTAAAATTGAAGTCCTCTCCTTTCGGGGATTTCGCAAACGACTGAAGGAAGCCGGATTCCGAATCAAGCACCGTCGTGTGTTTGAGCGGAATACGATCTTTGAGACTTCGCCGCCGAGCCTGCGTCCGAAAGGGTGTATGGTGCGGCTGCGCGAGGCTGGTTTGAAGTTCACGATCACTTACAAGGGCCCGGCGACTGTCGGGAAACATAAGTCGCGCGAAGAAGTGGAATTTATAGTTTCCGATGCGGATGCGGCTTACACGTTTCTGATGAGGCTGGGTTATCTGCCTGGATTTGTTTATGAAAAGTATCGGACAGAGTATGCCGAGATTGGCTCATCGGGGGTGGTGACGCTGGACGAAACGCCGATTGGAATCTACGCAGAACTGGAGGGTGAAGAAAAATGGATAGATTTTACTGCAAAAACTCTCGGGATTGCCGATACGGAATACATAACAGCCAGTTACGGTGCGCTTTACCTGAAATGGTGTGAGCGGGAAGGTATAGACCCTGGGCATATGCGCTTTGCGTGAGATGCTCAGGTGAATGCCTTAGTCAGTTCGTTTGGTAGTAGTACTGAAGCAAATCTTTACCTACTACTCAATTACCTATTGGTCTTGTTAGTAGCTGGTGGTATTCTTGCCTTGAAGACAAAATGAGTTTCAGCCTAATACTGATCGGATTATCGCTCGCGCTGTTGGCGTACTGGTTTCGCTACAGCTGCCTACTGATCCTCCGAACCCAAACCGCGGAAGACTATTCACGCGAAGTATGCCGTGCCAACGGCCTTAGCTTCGATCTGGTCAAGGGACAGATTGAGGCCGAACCCAATGCTAATCTTGGGGCACTGAATCTTGAGGCACTCTATCAATCTCTGGAGAGAGATTACCGGGTTGTCAGCCATTTGCTCGATCAGGTTTCGATGCAATCGCAGGACGGCAACGTGCTTGAGACTAAACTGCTGAGAGCGAATTTCCGCGTGACGCAGGTATGGTTCCAGGTGAGCCACAAGCTTGGCCTGAAATCTTCGACCGGAGCACTGGAGGAAATGGCAGATACGATCGGCCATTTTGCCAACGCCTTCGGCGAACAGAGTGCATCCGGTGCCGCAGCATAGCAGCAAATCCCATTAAATTTACGAATCGGGTCTATCCCGGGCTAGAAGGAGAGGCAGAGCCTCTCCTTTTTGCATAAGATGACAATGTGAGTGATCTTTCGGCTGCGACACAGCGCATTAAAACTGTCACGGATGAAATCGGCAAAATTATTGTCGGACAAGACGAAGTCGTTCAAGGAGTGCTGATCTGCCTTTTAGGAGGCGGACATGTGTTGCTGGAAGGTGTTCCCGGACTTGGCAAGACTACTTTGTTGCGCACGCTTTCTCGCGTACTGCACCTGAAGTACAGCCGAATCCAATTTACGCCTGACCTGATGCCAGCCGATATTGTCGGCAGCATGATTTTGGACTCGGATGCGAGTGGGTCGAAGAGTTTTCGTTTTCAGGCTGGACCGATCTTCTCGAATCTGGTGCTGGCGGATGAAATCAATCGTGCCACTCCGAAAACGCAGAGCGCCTTGCTTGAGGCGATGCAGGAGCGGACGGTGACCAGCGGCACGACGACGCATCAACTGGAAAGCCCATTTCTGGTTATGGCGACGCAGAATCCAATCGAAATGGAAGGCACCTATCCGTTGCCCGAAGCGCAGCTGGATCGATTTCTGATGAAGATTCTTGTGCGTTATCCGAATCGTGCGGATCTGGCCGCGATTGTTGAGCGAACGATTACTCGCGATGACGTACAGTTGACTCCACAACTCGACGGAGACGGCATCCTGTCGCTGCGCAAGCTCTGCCGGGAGGTGTTGGTGGCACCGCACGTGCAGGATTTTGCTGTGGACCTGGTGATGGCGACGCAGCCAGATCAGAGCCAAGCGCATCCGCTGGCCAAGAAGTACATCCGCTATGGCAGCTCGCCGCGCGGGGCGCAGTCGTTGGTGGAGTGTGGCCGGGTGCTGGCGTTGATGAAGGGCCGGGCGCATTTGAGTATCGACGATATTTCGCAGGTGGCGCAATCGGTATTGCGGCATCGCGTGATTCTGAATTTTGACGCACATGCGGATGGGCATACGACCGAGACCATCCTGCCAGAGATCCTGAAGGGCGTTACAAGCCAGGCAGCCGCGACCCGCTAGCCTACTGAGACGAAGTAATTAAGCGTGGCGCAGGCAGAATTCAAAATCGAAACAGCCTTTCTTGAGAGGCTTGAGCGGCTGACTATCCATTGGCAGAAGTCGTTTCCTGGAGTTGTGGGTGGCCATAATGCGAGCCGCTTCTCCGGGCCAGGACAGGAGTTTCTCGATCACCGCAATTTTCACAGCGGCGATGATTTGCGCGCGGTGAACTGGCGGGCGTACATGCGCCTTGAGAAGCTGTTTTTGAAGTTGTTCACGATTGAGCCACGGGTGCCGATCAGGATCTTTCTCGATGCGAGCGAGAGCATGGCTTTGGGTGGAAAGTGGGATTATGCACGGCGGCTTGCCGCAGCCATTACCTATGTCGGGCTGGTGCGTCTGGATGCTATGCAGTTGATTCCGTTTCGTGGAGAGCTGGAAGAGGGAATGGCTTGTGGGGGCGGGCGACATCGATTCTCACCGGTGGCCGAATATCTGACTGCGCTCAAGACGGGTGGGAAGACCGATGTGACCCGTGTTGTGAGGGAGTTTCTTGGCGCGAACCGGCAGAAGGGGCTTGTCATTGTCATCTCTGACTTTCTGGGCGAAGAGGATTGGCTGAAGCCGCTGCAGTACATGGCGGATTTTGGGCATGAGCTGACGCTGATTCAGATTTGGGACGATGAGGACCGCACGCCCGGGGTGGAAGGGGATCTCGAGATTACGGAAGTGGAGTCTGGCAAGCAGGTGAAGCTTACTTTTGACGCGAAAGCGCGGGCGCAGTATACGGAAGCCTTTGACGCATATGCCGAAACGTTGCGGCATCTGGCGTTGCGCAATCAGGGACGTTATACGGGATTACCGACCAGCACAAGTGTCGAAGCAGCGGTTTTTGGAGCACTGGTCGCTACGCAGGGGTTGCGCTAAATGGAATTTCTGAATCTCAGTTTTCTTGAGTTTTCGGCGCTTTTTGCGCTGGTGAGCGCTGCGGTGATTGCGCTTTATTTGCTCGACCGATCGCGGGTGAAGATCAAGGCGGCTACGCTGCGGTTCTGGCAGGCGGCGCAAGTTCCGCCGGTGCAGCAGCGTCGTCGTCGAATCCAGCAGCCCTGGAGCCTTTTGCTACAACTGCTGGCTCTTGCTTTGTTGTTGCTGGCGGCATCGCAGATACGTTGGGGTGGGGAGCGCTACACGCCGCATAACCATGTGCTGATTGTGGATGCTTCGGCGGCGAGTTCTGCGCCGACCCGGGCCGATGCGCGTACAGATGTGTTGACCGCTTCCAAGCGCAAGGCGCTGGCCTGGCTAAAGACTCTGCCCTCGCAGGACAAGGTGAGTGTTCTTGAGGCGGGTACGCTGATTACGCCCCGTACGTCACTTGAAGCCAATCGCGGGCTTACGAGCAAGGCGATTCAGAACCTGACAGCAGGGACTGGCAGCACGCGTATGGAAGATGCGTTTGAGTTCGCCGGTAATTTGCAGCGGCGTGCCGGTGGCGTGGCTGGTGAGATTGTGTATGCCGGGCCGGCGATGCTTGCTTCCGGGGAGACCCAGATTGGGAAGATTCCTCAGAATCTGCGGTTGCTGGTTACCGATACATCTTTGAATAACCTGGGGATTCGCAAGGCTGGCGTGCGCCGGAGTCTCGATGACCTGAGTGTTTGGGATGTCCTGGTTACGGTTAAGAATTACGCCGCTCAGGCGCGGCCTTTGTCGCTGGGGCTTTCTTATGGTGGCGTGCCTGTGGCGAGTACGAATGCGACGCTGGCGGCTGGCGCAGAACAAACGCTGACTCTAACGCACCGGACGAAATCGTCGGGCGTGCTTGAGGTTAGGTTGCTTGGGCGTGACGATGTGGCGCTTGATGACCGGGTTGAGGTAGAGTTGCCTGCGCTGCCTAGCGTCAAGGCCAAGGTGTACAGCCGTGAGCCACAGGTCTGGCGGCCGTTGCTGGCAGCAAACCCGCTGGTGGAAGCTTTGTACTTTAGTCCGGAGCAGTATACGCCGCAGGCTGCGGATGGTTCGCTTCTGATCTTTGACGGGATCTCGCCGGCGAAGCCTGAGAAGTCTGCTTCGCTTTATGTGGTTAGTGGGACGCAAGACCTGGTGCTTAAGAGCTGGCGTACGGATCACCCGATTGCCGGGGGCATCCGGAGTCGTGACTTCCGTTTGAGCGGAGCCAAAGTTTTGAGTGCCGGTGCGGGCGAAGTGGCAGTGCTTGAGAGCGAGAGTGGGCCGCTGCTGGTTGCGGGCAAGGGTATTGTGCGGATTGGATTTCAGCCACTAAAGACTGCGATGCGGCAGGAAGTGACCGGGCCGTTGTTGATTGCCAATATTTTGCGATATCTGGCACCGGATAGCTACAAGCAGTGGGAGAGCGTGGCTGCGAGCCCGGGGGCGATTCAGTTGCCCGTAGGGGACGTTGACTTGAAGACGCTGCAGGTATTGACTGGTGACGGCAAGGCGCTGCCATTTTCGGTTGAGAACGGCATGTTGCGCAGCTTTATGCCTTACCCCGGAACGGTGCGGATCCTCGATGGTAGCCGCGAAGTGGTTTACTCACTGACGCTGCCAGATCTGCCTGACAAGAGCTGGGACGCGCCTTCTACGGTTGCCAGCGGGATTCCGCTCGATGGTGAGAGTGAGCCCGAGGCGAAGGAGCTATGGCGTTGGCTCGCGCTTGCAGGCGGCATTGTGTTGCTGATTGAGTGGTGGCTCTTTGCCAAGAAGCAGCGGATGTGGTTAAAGATTGCGGCCCTGGCTGTGATTGCGGTGGCTTTGTATGGCCCGGCGATTTCTTTGTTTGAGACAAAGCTCGCGGTGACGATTCTGGCCGATACTTCGCAAAGTCTGACGCAGCCGGATATGGATACGCTGGCCGAGCGGATTGGCCAGGTTCAGGGTGCTCGTGGCCGGCATATTGTGCGGGTGATGCCTTTTGCCCGTAGCGTGAGATCGATTACGGCTGATGAATCTGCCGGTGGGTTGAAGGCGACTGCGGGTGAGGCAGGAAGAGGTACGAATCTTGAGGCTGCGATTCGGGATGCGATCGCTTCTACGCCTGCTGAATTGGTGCCGCATTTTGTTGTGATCAGCGATGGCATGGAAACCGAGGGTAATGCGATGCAGGCGCTGTGGCAGGCGCAGCAGATGAATATCCCGATTGATACCTATGCGTTGCGTGGCCGCCAGAAGCCGCAGTTGAATATCGATGCGGTGAAGATGCCGCCACAGGCTTTTGCCGGTGAGAAGTTTCCGGTTGAGATCACTTTGAGATCTCCCAAGGAGACGACTGCACGGCTGGAACTGAGGGCCGAAGGCAAGACGATCGGTTCCGGGGAGTTGAAGTTGAAGCCAGGGGTGAATGAGTTGTCAATTACTTCTGCGGTGACGACTTCTGGTGTGATTCATCTTTCGGGCACGTTAGCCGCTGGGGATCTTGGCGAGGCTAGCTTCGATCAGGCGATGTACATCCAAAAGCCGCGCATGCTTTATGTTTCACAGGACCCTGCGGGAACGGACGTGAACTTCATGCGTGCAGTGGATTCTTATCAATTTGAAGTGACGAAGCTGAGTGAGTTGCCGCTGGATGCGATGCAGAAATACGAAGTGGTGGTTCTGAATAATCAGGATCTGCAAGGGTATTCTCCGAATGCCAAACTTGCGGTAGAAACCTATGTCAAGCGGGGTGGCGGCTTGCTGACGATTGCCGGTGAGCGCAATCAGTATCTCGAGAAAAAGCCGGGTACGCCTGAGGATCCTCTGGAGCGAACACTTCCGGCGAAGCTTGCGCCCCCGCGCAGCCCGGAAGGCACTTGCGTAGTTTTGATCGTCGACAAGAGCTCTTCGATGGAAGGCCGCAAGATGGAGCTGGCCCGGATTGCTTCGATTGGGGTGATCGAGAATCTGCGTCCGACCGATTTGGTTGGCGTCTTGATTTTTGATAACTCGCACCAGTGGGCTGTGCCGATTCGCAAGGCCGAAGACAAGGTGCTGATCAAGCGGCTGGTGGCCGGGATTACGCCCGACGGCGGTACGCAGATTGCGCCGGCGCTGGCTGAGGCGGTTAAGAAGATTGTGCCTGTGAAGGCAACTTTCAAACACATCGTGTTGCTGACGGACGGTATCTCAGAAGAGGGTGATTCGATAAGCCTCGCTCGTGAAGCTGGAGCTCAGCGCGTTACGATTTCTACGGTTGGGCTGGGGCAGGACGTGAATAAGGGCTATCTCGAGAAGGTGGCCCAATTCTCGAAGGGTAAGAGCTATTTCCTGACTGACCCGAGTGGCCTTGAGCAGATTCTCTTGCGGGACGTTATGGAGTTTACCGGGTCAACTGCGGTGGAAAAGCCGACGCAGGCGATTTTGATGCGCGCTGCGGAAATTCTGGAAGGCACGGGGATCGACAAGGCGCCGAACCTTAAGGGCTATGTAAAGTACGAATCTAAGCCTTCGGCTGATTTGCTGTTGACCGTGCCTGGCGAGAAAGCGAATACGCAGGATCCGCTGCTGGCTCGCTGGCAGTATGGCCTGGGCCGTGTCACGGTGTTTACTTCCGACGCCAAGAGCCGCTGGGCCGAGAACTGGATGGCCTGGGCTGGCTTTGACCGGTTCTGGGGTAATGTTTTGCGCGACTTGTTGCCGCACTCGGAGACCGAAGATTCTTCGTTGACATTCGACCCTACCAATCGCGAGCTTGAGGTGACCTATCGCCTAGCAACAGGCGAGGATTCGAAGGCGAAGGTGCCCGCGCTCTTTGTGTTTGGTGCGAATGGTTTTCAACAGCCGGTGATGGTGCAGAAGGTAGCGGCTGGTGTTTATCGCGGACGGATTTCGATTGGTGATCGTACGGGGTTGTTCCGGGTTCGCCCGGCTGAGGTTACACGACTCTTTCCTGAGGTGGGATTCTACCGGCAGGAAACTGAAGTCGTTGCATACGGCAATAATCCGGCTATGCTCAAGCAGATTGCGAGCTTCAGCGGGGGATTGTCAGAGCCTAAGGCTGGGGATGTTTTCAGAGGCGGTGGCCGCCAGATTGAGACCTCTCTTGCGCTGTGGCCTTTGTTGATTGGGCTTGCGATTCTGCTGAATCTGATTGAGCTGTTCTTGCGTAAGGGTGCGAGGGAGTACTTCGCCAAGGGCGGCGGTGCTGCCCAGTCGACGAGTCTTAACCCAGTCGAAGCTTCGTAACCGTTTCGAGGTGGAAGGTTTGGGGGAAGAGGTCAATGAGTACCATCTCGTCTACGTGATAGCCGGCAGCCATCAATACTGCGAGATCCCGTACTCGCGTCGATGGATCGCAGGAGACGAGGCGGAGCTCTGGAGACTGGATGCGAGCCA
>CAZZGS010000197.1:0-7832 GCA_964653845.1 uncultured Bryobacter sp. | reverse complement strand
CCCTGCTCTTTAATTAGGCAAACCGGAACTGTCTCATGCATGTTGGCACAGAGGGCGCATCCAACATCGCAATCATTCGTCGAGCAGCGCTAGCCTCGTGCTCTGCGGTGTCCCGAACACCCCCGAAGGAAAAACTCAAGCCACGAATCGCAGGCTAAAGATATTCCTTAATCATTCCGCGGCGAACTTATTGCGGTTTTTTTCACAAAGGTCTTTTCCCAGGCCATCGGACTCCTTGCTCGCCGAGCGAAAGCGCTCCATGAACCGACCTTAGCCAACGATACTGCCGGTATTTTACGTAGTATGTACAAAACCATGCGTTAAATCAGCAGGCGGCAGCTTTCTCAAGCAGTTTTTCGAAAAATCAGCTAAAGTCCAATTGTGATCCTAAAGTTTGAGTTCGAGAACTTTTCGTCCTATCGAGATCCACAGAGTATCTCCTGGGTGGCAAGCAGTCTGAAGCATCCTAACCGAACGACTATTGCGCATCCAGGAGTAGACCACGGCGTATTGCCATGCTGTGCCATTTACGGCGCTAACGCCTCGGGCAAGAGTAATGCCCTGGCGGCATTTCGGTTTTTCTGTCTCGCAGTTCTGAACTCGTTCCGGGATTGGCCAAGGGAGGACTTTATAGGCAGAAACGCATTTCGTAACTCTGCCAGCGGTTCGGATTTAGAATCTAGATTTCAGCTCGACTTCTCCATTGATGGGACACGCTATCAATATGGTTTTGCCATCAACGACGTGGAGGTCGTCTCAGAGTGGCTCAATGCATACCCATCCCACCGCAAGCAAATCTGGTTTCAGCGAGAGAAGGGTAAGCCCTCAAAATTCGGGGACAGCCTGAAAGGCAACAATCGCACAATTGAAGAGCTTACAAAGCAGAATGTTCTGTTCCTGACATTAGCCGCAATGCACGGACATGAAAGGCTTGAGCCCATCTACTCTTGGTTTCGAAAGAGTATCGTTCACGAGAGTGAGGTCAGATTTCCAGGGCTGGACGGATTAGCTAGACACTACAATGGCAGTAATGCCTCCGGGATTCTTGCCGTGCTCAAGGCAGCAGATCTTGGCATTGTTGGAGCTGACTTGCAATTGGAAGACGTTCAAGACCCGCCTCGCAGGATTCAACGTGATAATCCCGAAAACGCCGAAGCAGAGCCCCGCGCGATTAGAAGAGTTCCAAAGCTGAAATTACTGCACGAGATCGAGGGCCAAGAAATTGCGTTTCCCGCGCGCTTGGAATCAGAGGGAACCCGAATCTTGGGTAATCACTTGCCATACATCCTCAGGGCTTTGCGCAACGGTGGACTTTATGTCGTGGACGAAATCGACCGGAGCCTGCATCCTTCCCTCTGTCTTCAAATAATGAACCTGTTTCTTTCCCCGAAAGTGAATTCGAAAGGGGCTCAGTTACTATTCACAACACACGACCCAACGCTTCTAAGTAGCGGCGACCTTCGCAGAGACGAAGTCTGGTTTGCGGAGAAAAAACCGGATGGCGCAAGCATTTTGTACCCCTTGAGCGACTTCTCCCCCCGCAAGAACGAAAATCTGGAACGGGGCTACCTCCAAGGCAGATACGGCGCTGTCCCTTTGCTCAATCCCGCCGCATTCTGGAGTGCCTTTGAGGAAGGAGATCAGGATGGCGAAGCACTCTGATCTCAAGCGCTCTAAACCCTCAAAAAAGCCAAAATCCTTGGTAGTTCTTTTTTGCGAAGGCGAAAAAACTGAGCCAGTTTACTTTAGAGGAATCAACCGGCATTGGGGAAATCAAATTGTTTTGCAATTCCCACACTGCGGGACAGATCCCAAAGGAATTGTAAGTGCAGCGGCAGATGCAAAAAAACGCTCCAAGCGCAATAAGAAAAGTGATCCAAACGAAGAAATCGAAGCAATCTGGTGCGTCTTCGACCGCGACCAGCACTTTTTGGTTCAAGAGGCACTCCTGCAGGCGGAAGATAATCAGATCCCTGTGGCTTTCTCCAATCCCTGCTTCGAGCTGTGGCTCCTGCTCCACTTTCAGGACCAGACTGCCCATCTCCAAAGAGATGGTGTTTCAAGACTCTGCGCCAATTTCATGACTAATTACACCAAAGGCCCAGACATGGATATGCTCCTGCCAAGCCTCTCGGATGCTGAACAGCGCGCTCGCACTCTCTGCAATAGACAGACCACCAACAGTCTCCCGCGCTGCAATCCCTGGACAGATGTTCACGAACTCGTGGAAGCCATGCGCAGGTTGTCCGACTCGCAGCCTATCTGAGCCAAGTGGTCGCCAAGTGGTCAGACTGGTGCGTCACTGTGCATTTTATTGGCATTTTTGCTATTTCTCGCAAGTCAACGACGGGCCATCCAAAACGGGACTACTGCGGCCAACATTTAAGATCCGCAGCTAACTCTCTGATATCAAGACCCTTATCCGACTTCTGATTCGCAGCTACTTCTTCAAACCGCCTTCCCTCTGTAGCCCAAATTTGTCGAACAACGCAAAGGGACGGGTCAACTTCAAGCCCTTTTCGGCACCTCATCAAAGAAGTATTGGGAGATGAGGAAAGCCTCCCTTGAAGCCGGGCATCATCGGTTCGCGGCTTCTCAAAGAGCGGCGCAGTTGTGCAGCTTGCAAGTCGTTAGCCCATAAGTCCCTCTCACCTGAGAGCTTCAGTTCCCTCATTCAGAATCGCCAGCTAGCCTCAGTCAGCATAAAGGCGATCTTACTGTTTGCGCGTGAACTCATTTAAGGTTCCAAGCATCTACATATGCTCCGCCGCACCGGCCACCGTCAGATACGAAACGCCGGTCGCGTCAATTGCTCTATTTAGAGAAGAAATCGGACGCGTTTACGTAAACTGATGGACACGCAAAACCGAATCGCCTGGACACCCAAGGGCACCAATCTTTTTGCCGTCCGCATCCAACATCGCAATCATTCGTCGAGCAGCGCCAGCCTCGTGCTCTGCGGTGTCCCGAACACCCCCGAAGGAAAAACTCAAGCCACGAATCGCAGGCTAAAGATATTCCTTAATCATTCCGCGGCGAACTTATTGCGGTTTTTTTCACAAAGGTCTTTTCCCAGGCCATCGGACTCCTTGCTCGCCGAGCGAAAGCGCTCCATGAACCGACCTTAGCCAACGATACTGCCGGTATTTTACGTAGTATGTACAAAACCATGCGTTAAATCAGCAGGCGGCAGCTTTCTCAAGCAGTTTTTCGAAAAATCAGCTAAAGTCCAATTGTGATCCTAAAGTTTGAGTTCGAGAACTTTTCGTCCTATCGAGATCCACAGAGTATCTCCTGGGTGGCAAGCAGTCTGAAGCATCCTAACCGAACGACTATTGCGCATCCAGGAGTAGACCACGGCGTATTGCCATGCTGTGCCATTTACGGCGCTAACGCCTCGGGCAAGAGTAATGCCCTGGCGGCATTTCGGTTTTTCTGTCTCGCAGTTCTGAACTCGTTCCGGGATTGGCCAAGGGAGGACTTTATAGGCAGAAACGCATTTCGTAACTCTGCCAGCGGTTCGGATTTAGAATCTAGATTTCAGCTCGACTTCTCCATTGATGGGACACGCTATCAATATGGTTTTGCCATCAACGACGTGGAGGTCGTCTCAGAGTGGCTCAATGCATACCCATCCCACCGCAAGCAAATCTGGTTTCAGCGAGAGAAGGGTAAGCCCTCAAAATTCGGGGACAGCCTGAAAGGCAACAATCGCACAATTGAAGAGCTTACAAAGCAGAATGTTCTGTTCCTGACATTAGCCGCAATGCACGGACATGAAAGGCTTGAGCCCATCTACTCTTGGTTTCGAAAGAGTATCGTTCACGAGAGTGAGGTCAGATTTCCAGGGCTGGACGGATTAGCTAGACACTACAATGGCAGTAATGCCTCCGGGATTCTTGCCGTGCTCAAGGCAGCAGATCTTGGCATTGTTGGAGCTGACTTGCAATTGGAAGACGTTCAAGACCCGCCTCGCAGGATTCAACGTGATAATCCCGAAAACGCCGAAGCAGAGCCCCGCGCGATTAGAAGAGTTCCAAAGCTGAAATTACTGCACGAGATCGAGGGCCAAGAAATTGCGTTTCCCGCGCGCTTGGAATCAGAGGGAACCCGAATCTTGGGTAATCACTTGCCATACATCCTCAGGGCTTTGCGCAACGGTGGACTTTATGTCGTGGACGAAATCGACCGGAGCCTGCATCCTTCCCTCTGTCTTCAAATAATGAACCTGTTTCTTTCCCCGAAAGTGAATTCGAAAGGGGCTCAGTTACTATTCACAACACACGACCCAACGCTTCTAAGTAGCGGCGACCTTCGCAGAGACGAAGTCTGGTTTGCGGAGAAAAAACCGGATGGCGCAAGCATTTTGTACCCCTTGAGCGACTTCTCCCCCCGCAAGAACGAAAATCTGGAACGGGGCTACCTCCAAGGCAGATACGGCGCTGTCCCTTTGCTCAATCCCGCCGCATTCTGGAGTGCCTTTGAGGAAGGAGATCAGGATGGCGAAGCACTCTGATCTCAAGCGCTCTAAACCCTCAAAAAAGCCAAAATCCTTGGTAGTTCTTTTTTGCGAAGGCGAAAAAACTGAGCCAGTTTACTTTAGAGGAATCAACCGGCATTGGGGAAATCAAATTGTTTTGCAATTCCCACACTGCGGGACAGATCCCAAAGGAATTGTAAGTGCAGCGGCAGATGCAAAAAAACGCTCCAAGCGCAATAAGAAAAGTGATCCAAACGAAGAAATCGAAGCAATCTGGTGCGTCTTCGACCGCGACCAGCACTTTTTGGTTCAAGAGGCACTCCTGCAGGCGGAAGATAATCAGATCCCTGTGGCTTTCTCCAATCCCTGCTTCGAGCTGTGGCTCCTGCTCCACTTTCAGGACCAGACTGCCCATCTCCAAAGAGATGGTGTTTCAAGACTCTGCGCCAATTTCATGACTAATTACACCAAAGGCCCAGACATGGATATGCTCCTGCCAAGCCTCTCGGATGCTGAACAGCGCGCTCGCACTCTCTGCAATAGACAGACCACCAACAGTCTCCCGCGCTGCAATCCCTGGACAGATGTTCACGAACTCGTGGAAGCCATGCGCAGGTTGTCCGACTCGCAGCCTATCTGAGCCAAGTGGTCGCCAAGTGGTCAGACTGGTGCGTCACTGTGCATTTTATTGGCATTTTTGCTATTTCTCGCAAGTCAACGACGGGCCATCCAAAACGGGACTACTGCGGCCAACATTTAAGATCCGCAGCTAACTCTCTGATATCAAGACCCTTATCCGACTTCTGATTCGCAGCTACTTCTTCAAACCGCCTTCCCTCTGTAGCCCAAATTTGTCGAACAACGCAAAGGGACGGGTCAACTTCAAGCCCTTTTCGGCACCTCATCAAAGAAGTATTGGGAGATGAGGAAAGCCTCCCTTGAAGCCGGGCATCATCGGTTCGCGGCTTCTCAAAGAGCGGCGCAGTTGTGCAGCTTGCAAGTCGTTAGCCCATAAGTCCCTCTCACCTGAGAGCTTCAGTTCCCTCATTCAGAATCGCCAGCTAGCCTCAGTCAGCATAAAGGCGATCTTACTGTTTGCGCGTGAACTCATTTAAGGTTCCAAGCATCTACATATGCTCCGCCGCACCGGCCACCGTCAGATACGAAACGCCGGTCGCGTCAATTGCTCTATTTAGAGAAGAAATCGGACGCGTTTACGTAAACTGATGGACACGCAAAACCGAATCGCCTGGACACCCAAGGGCACCAATCTTTTTGCCGTCCGCATCCAACATCGCAATCATTCGTCGAGCAGCGCCAACTGTGCCCGGCTATCCCCTTTTCCAAGCCTCGGCTAATTGCCGGCAAGGTTGACCTGCCGCTTTGGATAGCGCAGTCCGCGGCTGATAGATAATGAAAGAGAGAAGAAACATGGACAGACAACAAGCTCATCAGTTGCTCGACCGGTTAGCACCAGCTCAGTTCACCGCCGTTGCCCAGCTTCTGGAAGTGTTGGCAACGGGACAAGAACCGCTCCTATATTCACTCTCGAAGGCAACCGTGGAAGACGAAGAGATCACGGCGGAAACTGCTGTGGCCCTGGACCGCGCACGCAATTCGCTGGCGCGCGGCGAAGGTATTTCCCACGAAGAGGTCCTGCGAGAATTCGACCTGGCCAAATGAATGAGGACGATACTGCGGAGCGCATCTCCGTTATGTGGTCAACCGAAGCTCGCGCCGATCTTCGCGCCATCGACCGCGAAACCGCCATGCAGATTCTTTACTGCCTCGACCGCTACCTCGCCAGCCGCTCCGGTGACGTCAAGAAGCTAAAACCCCCTCGAACGGAATTCAGGCTCCGCTGCGGCGACTACCGCCGCTTCTTCGAAGCCAAAGGCACCGATGCCATTGAGATTATTGGCGTCCGCAACCGTAAAGACGCCTATCGCTAGCCAAGTGGTCGCCAATGGGTCAGCCCGATGCGTCACTGTGCATTTTATTGAAGTTTTTGCTATTTTCCACCGAATCAACGACGGGCCATCCCAAACGGGACTCGCGCGGCCAAAATTCAAGATCCGCAGCTAACTCTCTAATATAAAGACTCTTATCCGACTTCATATTCGCAGCTACCATTTCAAACTGCCTTCCCTCTGCAGCCCAAATTTCCCGAAAAACGCAAAGGGACGGGTCAACTTCAAGCCCTTTTCAGCGCCACATCACAGCAATATTGGGAGATAAGGAAAGCCTCCCTTGAAGCCGGGCATCATCGGTTCGCGGCTTCTAAAAGGGCGGCGCAGTTACCCAGTTTGCAAGCCGTTCGTCCACAGGAATCCGTCAACAGGAATCCGTCAGACTGACGCGTCCAACCCTATCCATCCATCTCCCTCCATGTTTTCAAG
Source organism: uncultured Bryobacter sp. (assembly GCA_964653845.1). Classification (GTDB taxonomy): domain Bacteria; phylum Acidobacteriota; class Terriglobia; order Bryobacterales; family Bryobacteraceae; genus Bryobacter. The sequence goes on along the minus strand of CAZZGS010000197.1, from coordinate 953 downwards.
GCTTTTCCTGCCCCATGCCAGCCCCGGCTTGCCCTCAACCATCCCAATCAATTTATGCTCCATGCGCTCAAGAGGCGTAGAATCTCACACTTTCCCCAAAATCGAAAACACTCCCAATAGGTAAGGATTTCACCGGTTTCACCCGCGGGACAGATCCACCCATACCGACCCCAAAATCACCCGGAGTCAACCCCGCTCAAAGCCCTGCGAAGCCGATTCACTGGCAAGATAGAACTCCCCATTCGGATCTCCAACAACTGGGTAAGAGCAGGCAACTTTGCCTTGCTGGCATCCTGCGCTATTACGAATGTAGATTTTATGTGCTCGCTGCCGATTAATTTGTAGGCTGCCTGGCTTGTGAATGGATCGAAGCGGTGCCCGGCAACCTATCGGGGCGACCTATTGTTCGGGGGACGCGAATGTTGCGGCTTGTTGAGTAAGCCCATGCCAGTCCAACGCAAACCGCTTCGTGAAGGTGCTGCTTGATGAAAATCGTTACATAGGCTTAGGACTCACCTTGTCAGCACGCCATTGGTAGCATTGAGAGATGGCAAGTCTTCCCAGTTTTCCGCTTTGGACGGAAGAAGCTTATCTGGAGTATGAGAATTCCAGTTCCACTCGCCATGAGTTTTATTCGGGTATGGTGGTGGCGATGGCGGGGGGGGGCGAAAATCACGCTCTGCTAGCTACCAATTTGTTGATTGATCTTGGGCAGCAATTGGAAGATAGTCCTTGCCGCCCGGTTTTGCATGATGTGCGGCTTGCGAATCCAGAGTCGAAGTCCTTTTTTTATCCGGATCTTTTGGTTAGATGTCCTGAGTCTGACGTGGAGGCTGCCCCGCTTGAGGCTCGAGTGGTCGTTGAGATTCTCTCGCCAAGCACTGCAGCCATTGATCGCGAGTTTAAGCGCCTGGCTTACCAAAGCTCAGTATCAATCCGGGATTACTTGATGG
>CAZZGS010000196.1:0-7840 GCA_964653845.1 uncultured Bryobacter sp. | reverse complement strand
TCGAAGGCCTTGGCTTCGCTGCCCCAACTCTAGTTCACATGGACGTACCCGACTCGATTTTGATCGACCGCCTCAGTGCCCGTTGGAACTGCCGCGACTGCGGTGCCATCTACAACCTGCTCAGCAAGCCCCCCCTGCGTAACGGCTTCTGCGACATTGATAACAATCCGTTATGGCAGCGCAATGACGACACAGTGCAAACAGCTCATCGCCGGCTCGATGCCTACAAGGCTGTAACCGACCCCGTCCTCGGCTTCTACAAACTCGGTGGCACCGGCAACGTGATCCACGTCAACGCACACCAGACTCCCGATTCCGTCTTCGAGGAAATCAAACTCGCACTGGAAACTGAAGTCTTCAGCCCCGTCAGGCTGCGCCGCAGCTAGGCATCAACGTACTTTGAACTGAAATATGGTCGAGGACTTGTAGGTGTTCCCCGGTCTCAGCAACGTGCTGGGGAATTTCGGCTGATTCGGCGAATCTGGAAAATGCTGTGTCTCAAGGCAAAACGCATGCCGCTTTTCCAGCTTCACTCCGCCCTTGCCAACGATGGTTCCATCTAGAAAGTTCGCAGTATAAAACTGCACTCCAGGTTCTGTCGTCAGCACCTCCATCATGCGTCCAGAAGCCGGGTCGTAAACCTCAACTACAAGTTGGGGAGTTGCTGTGATGCCCTTATCGAAAACGAAGTTGTGGTCATAACCGCCACCCATCTTCAATTGCTCATCCTTCTGCTCAATCCTCGATCCGATCGGCGTAGGAGTCATAAAGTCAAATGGTGTCCCTGCCACGGCCTTCAACTCGCCAGTTGGAATCAGATCCTTGTCCACCGGGGTGAACTTGCCCGCGTTCAGCTTCAGGACATGTCCCATCACGTGCTTGCTCGGTGTCCCACCAAGATTGAAATAAGAGTGATTGGTGAGGTTCACAACCGTCGGCTTGTTCGTTGTCGCCGTGTAATCGATATGCAGCGCATTGTTGTCGCTCAGGGTGTAAACAACCTTCACCCTCAGCTCACCCGGAAAACCCTCTTCTTCATCCTTGCTCACCAGTTCCAGCGTCAGCGTATTGCCTGATTGCCGGGCAGTCCAAAACTTCTTGTCAAACCCTACCAGCCCGCCATGTAAGGAGTTCGGCCCATTGTTCGCCGCAAGCTTATGGGTCTTGCCGTCGATCGAGAATTGAGCCTTTCCGATCCGGTTGCCATAGCGGCCGACAAGAGATCCAAAATAAGGATGTTCTTTCTTGGCTATATAGTCTTCAGGCTTGTCAAAGCCAATCACCACATCCTCAAGTTTTCCAGCCCGGCCCGGCACCTTGAGCGACATCAAAATGCCGCCATAGTTGGTGATTGTCGCCTCCATTCCCGCCTTGTTTTTCAGGGTAAAAGTCTTAGGCGATTCAGCCAACATACTGGCAACGAAAAGGAGGGAAAGCAGAGCAGTCTTCATCGGTTTGACTCTATCAAAACTTTCTTGTGCGATGAGCCCTGCTAAAAGCTACGCTCACTTCGCTTAACCCCGAAGCTGGCGCCCGTAAAGGCAAAACCAAAGAAAAGAAGGATGCCGAAGGGGGCCCAAAAGTCCTCGCCCCAGCTCAGACTGGGCCTAATCTCCCATCGGTCTGCCGGTGAGCTGTGAAAGCGATATTCATCCCCGGCTGCCGCCGTCCCCCGGTCGTAAATGCCTTGCCAACGGCCGATGCCGCCGTGCAAAGTTTGCCCCTTCCAATTGAATTCGATTCGATCATAGGGATGCTCCACTAATGCGGTCAGGGCCTTCGGAGTGATCTCCACATTGGGGATTGGTTTTGTCGTATCGAATGGGACAGATGTGCCGATTTTGCGAGCGACAACGGGCTTCCAGGTATTGATTCTCTCGGACATGCCCCAGGCGAAGGCAAAAGATCCAAGCAGCGGCATCAGGCCGAAGGCCAGAAAGACAGTCCAGATACCAAAGCCGTTGAGGAAGGCGAACCGAGGGTGGTGCCTGGAGTCGATGTTCCCAGCCACAAGGCTGGCTATCCCAGTGAGGCCGGCAAAGAAGAATCCAAAAAGCCAGCCAATACCTTTGCCGACTTCCGGATTCGACTCCATCTGATCCATGCGAAGCTGTCTTGCGTTGCCGCGAAGAATACCAACATTGTGCTGGGTGCCGGGGCTCCAGCGCTTGAGCTCATCCAAGGCTTCTTCAGGGTATACGGCGCGACCGGGATCTCCTTCCCAAGTGAAGCTGCGGCCAGAGCTATCATCCGCTTTGAGGTCGACGCTAAGTGTGTAAAGCGGCTCTTCGTAAGAATCGGAGTCTGTGCGTCCCCAGTCGATCTTCAACTTGCTGGCAACAACCGATGCCGGGACGACGCGCGTTCGATAAGCAGCCCAAAAGTCCGAAATGCTATTCCAGAGGCAGAGTGCAGCGAACAAGAGAAAGGATATGCCGACAACCGGTTTCATCAAAAGGTCCGATCTAGCTTTAGAGCTTCACGCAGTCTCCAATAATATTCGTTTCGGTCTACCTCCGCAACGCCAAACTGATTGAGATGGGGAGTCCAATACTGAACATCAAGCAGTTGAAATCTCTTCTCGCGCAAAAGGGCAACCAGGCTGGCAAGTGCGACCTTGGACATATCGCGAACGGTGTGAAATTTTGATTCCGCAAAGAATGCTCCACCAATATGAATCCCGTAAGTGCCCCCGGCGAGTTTGCCGTCGACCCAGACTTCAACTGAGTGCGCATGGCCTTCTCGATGGAGCTGAGAGTACACTTCAACGAAGCGCTCGGTGATCCAGGTCTCTTCAGGATCTTCTTCGCCACGGCTGGCGCAGGCCCGCATCACCGCCTCAAAGGCGGTGTCGAAAGTCACCGTGAAGCGCTTCTGCTTGAGAGTTCTGGTGAGGCGGCTGGAGGCGTGAAAGTCTTCGAGTGGCAGGATGCCCCGCTTCTCCGGCAAGTGCCAGGAGTATACCGGCGCATCCATGTAGCCCATCGGGAAGATCCCTTTGCGATAACCTTCAAGAACCTCGCGCGGATCGAGATATTCCGTTACGCGAATTACGTCCACTGATTTAGTCTATGAGGTTTATGATGGCAAATAAGATCCGTTGGGGTGTGCTTGGAAATGCAAAGATCGCCCGGGAGAAGGTCATCCCGGCCATGCAGCTCGGAGCTTACTCCCAAGTTGTGGCCATGGCCTCTCGCGATATCGAGAAAGCAAAGCCTGTTTGCGAGGCCCTCGGTATCGGCACATTGCATGCTTCATATGAAGCTCTGCTGGCTGACCCAAACGTGGATGCCATCTACAATCCCTTGCCGAATGACCTTCACGTGCCGTGGTCGTTAAAGGCTGTAGCCGCAGGTAAGCATGTCCTTTGCGAGAAGCCGATCGGTTTGACCGCAGCCGAAGCCGAAGATCTGATCGCAGCGCGCGACAGGTATGGCGTCAAGGTAGGCGAAGCCTTTATGGCGAAGACACACCCGCAATGGTTGAGGGCCAAAGAGATCGTCGCCTCAGGAGCAATCGGTGAGCTCCGGCTGATGACCTGCGTATTCAGTTACTTCAACGTCGACCCCGCCAATATCCGCAACAACGCAGAGATGGGCGGCGGAGCACTGATGGATATCGGCTGCTACCCGGTAACACTGTCGCGGATGATCTTTGGCGGAGAGCCAATAAGCGTAGTGTCGAGCGTGGACCGCGACCCGGCTTTCGGCACTGACCGCCTGACGAGCGCGATCCTCAACTACCGGCAAGGGCAGTGCGTCTTCAGTTGCTCGACGCAGTTGAACCCCTATCAGCGGGTGATCCTCTACGGAACCAAGGGCCGGGTCGAGATCGAGATTCCCTTCAATGCCCCGCCCGACAGGCCGACTCGAATCTTCGTTGAGCCTGGCGGTGTAGTGGAAGAATTCCCAGTCTGCGACCAGTACACCATCCAGGGAGATCTCTTTAGCCGTGCAATTCTGGACAATACACCGGTTCCTGTCTCCATTGAGGATGCTTTAGGGAACATGCTGGTAATTGAATCCGTATTTAGAGGAAATCATGGAACTGCGAATCTCTAATCTCTCTAAGACCTACGCAAACGGCGTTAAGGCACTCGATGATGTCACTCTTTCAGTGCCGCAGGGAATGTATGGTCTGCTTGGCCAAAATGGTGCGGGCAAGTCGACACTGATGAGGACGATCGCAACCCTTCAGGAAGCAGACTCTGGTTCCGTGATGCTTGGCGACATTGATGTGCTCAAGGACAAGGACGCAGTCAGGCAGCGGCTCGGTTATCTACCGCAGGACTTTGGCGTCTACCCAAGGATCTCGGCCGCCGACATGTTAGACCATCTGGCCTTGCTCAAAGGCGTCACAAGCGGCGGCGAGCGCAAAGCGCTGGTAGAGGCGATGCTACAGAAGGTAAATCTGTTTGAGCACCGCAAGAAGGCACTTTCGAGCTACTCCGGCGGCATGCGCCAGCGCTTCGGTATTGCTCAGGCCCTGATCGGCAACCCCAAACTCCTGATCGTCGATGAACCCACCGCCGGCCTCGACCCTGGCGAGCGCAACCGCTTCTACAACCTGCTCGCAGAGGTTGGCGAGAGTGTCATCGTGATACTTTCGACACACATTGTCGAAGACGTACTTGAGCTCTGCAGCAAAATGGCAATCATCCACAAGGGCAGGGTCCTCTACGAAGGAGGCCCAGAAGCTGCGGTTGAGTCACTTGCCGGCAAGATCTACAGCCGCAAGATCGCCAAGTCTGAGCTGAAGGATTACGAGACCCAATACAAGGTGATCTCAAACAAGATGGTGGCTGGGCGGCCATTGATCCATGTCTATAGCGAGACCGTACTCGATGATGGCTTTGCGGTAGCTCAGCCAGGGCTGGAAGACGTGTTCTTTTCCAAGATCAACGAGATCGGTTAGGACCTCCATATGTTTATCAATCTCCTGTCATTCGAAATTCGCTACTGGCTCCGCAGCATGATGGTGTGGGTTTTCTTCTTTGTCATCGGAGCGATGATCTTTGGGGCCACCAGCAGCGATCAGATCGTGGTGGGTGCTGCGGTCTCGAATACCTACCGCAACGCGCCCTTTGTGATTCAGACTTACTATGCGCTGATTGGCATCTTCACGATGCTAATGGCGACAGCCTTTGTTAACTCGGCCGCAGCGCGCGACTTCCAATACAACACTCACCAGATGGTCTTCACCACGCCGCTCAAGAAGTTCCCTTTCCTGATGGGCCGCTTTACCGGCTCAGCACTCATCTCGGTGATCCCGATGATGGGTGTTTCCGCTGGCGTCATCCTGGCCGCCTACATGCCCTGGATTGACGCTGAGCGCTGGCGGTCGATCTCCTGGGAGGCGCATCTTGCCTCGATTGCGACCTTCGCTATTCCCAATACCTTCTTCGTAGCTGCCATTGTCTTCTGTATTGCTTCATTAACCCGAAGCACGATGACTTCATTTCTTGGCATGCTCGTTCTGCTTGTGGCCTATGCAGTCTCTGATGTATTCACAGAAGACATTGATAACGAGACCCTCTCGGCGATGCTGGATCCATTTGGTATAAGACCCTACAGCTTCATGACGAAATACTGGACGGTCTCAGAGCGCAACACGAAGGTGTTGTGGTGGGAGGGCCTGATGCTATGGAACCGGCTCTTGTGGCTTGGTATTGGTGCAGCCATTCTTGCCTTCACCTACTTCCGCTTCAGCTTTGCCGAACGCAACAAGAAGGGTACGGCAACAGCTGAGAGCAATGAGAAGACCGTCAACTTCGAGATGCCGACTGTCAACTACCGGCCGGGTAATCAAAGTGCCTGGCAGCAGTTGGCCGGGCTCTTCCGTTTTGAGTTCTTCGGCCTGATCAAGACCACATCGTTTATTGTTTTGCTCACTGCAGCGCTGCTCAATACAGTTCCATCGATCATATTCTCGGCCAAAGAAGGCTACGGCAACTCCACTCAGCCAGTAACTTACTTCATTCTTGAGGTGATTCAGGGTTCGCTTTACGCATTCTCGCTGGCGATGATCACCTACTATGCCGGTCTGCTGGTGTGGCGTGAACGGGATGCCCGTATGGACGAGATTGAGGATGTCACTCCATCGGTAACCTGGGTTCGCTACGCTGCCAAACTTGGGGCTTTGCTCGGCGTGATGGCGGTGATGCAGGCTCTCATGATGGTGACCGGCATTGCGACACAATCGTGGCTCGGCTACCACCGCTACCAGTTAGACCTCTACCTGAGCGAGCTTTTCGTCTACGACTTTTCCTGGTTTGTCCTGATCGCGGTGCTGGCTTTCTTTGTCCATGTCTTGTGCCCAAACAAGTACGTCGGCTATTTCGCTTTCATCATCTTCGTCGTCGCTCAAGGCTTTGTCTGGCGGCCCCTCGATGTAGGCACGCGGATGGTGCGTTTTGGATCTCGCCCCTCTTACACCTATTCAGATCTCTACGGGATGGCACCATACCTTGAAAGCTGGTGGTGGTTCACGGCGTATTGGGGTGTCTTTGCCCTACTGCTGGCTGCGCTAACGGTTGCCTGGTGGCCGCGCGGCAAAGAGGCAGTGCGAAAGCGTTTGCCTGCTTCGGCAATCGCGATTGCCGGGTGTTTTGTAGTGATCGCTGGCTGGATTTACTACAACACGCAGGTGCTCAACAGCGTGATTGGCCCGAAGACTGGCCTGAACATGCGGGCCGAATACGAGAAGGCTTACAAGAAGTATCAGAGCTTGCCGCAACCTCGAATCCAAAGCGTTCGCTACGACATCGACATCTATCCCGAGAAGCGGAGTTTGCTGCTGCGCGGCGATCAGGTGATCGAGAACAAAACCGCCAAAGCAATTCCTGAGCTTCATATCGTGGTCGACCGGGATTTTGAGACGGTCGTCGATATCGAAGGGGCCAAATTGAGCATGGCCGACAAGCGGCTGTCTTACCGGATTTACAAGCTGGAGCCGCCCATGCAGCCTGGCGAGAAGCGCCACATGAAATACACCGTGAAGCGTGAGCCCAAGGGCATTGAGGATGAAGTGCGGGTGATGCAGATTGTGCAAAACGGCACCTTCTTCAACAGCGGGATTGTGCCGCAGATCGGCTATCAACCAGACGGCGAACTCGACGATCGCAATGAGCGCAAGAAGCGTGGTCTGCCAGAGAAAGATCTGATGCCAAAGCTTGAGCGCGACTGCACTGTAAACTGCATGAACACCTATATCAGTAACAACTCTGACTGGGTGAGTGTAGAGAGCATAGTCAGTACGTCGCCCGATCAGATCGCCATTGCACCCGGATCACTGGTGCGCGAGTGGAACGAAGGCGGAAGGCGCTACTTCCACTACAAACTGGACAAAGATTCGCTAAACTTCTACAGCTTCATGAGCGCCCGTTACAAGGTGGAACGCAAGACCGTGAACGGCATCCAGATGGAGGTCTACTATCATCCGGAGCATACCTGGAACGTGCCGAAGATGATGTCGGCCATGGAGCGCAGCATTGATTACTACACCAGGAATTTTGGCCCCTACATGCATAAGCAGACCAGAATTATCGAGTTCCCCAGGGTGGCCAGTTTTGCGCAGGCCTTTCCAGGGACGATGCCGTACTCGGAATCGATCGGCTTCGTTGCGAAACTCGACAAGCCGGACGACATCGATATGGTGAATTATGTCGTGGCCCATGAGATGGGGCACCAGTGGTGGGCGCATCAGGTGGTGGGCGCAAATATGCAAGGGGCCACCGCGCTTAGCGAGATGCTGGCCCAGTATTCGGCATTGATGGTGATGGAACATCAATACGGCCGGAACACGATGAGAAAGTTCATGGAGTATGAAGTAGACCGCTACC
>CAZZGS010000195.1:4239-7851 GCA_964653845.1 uncultured Bryobacter sp. | reverse complement strand
ATTCCTGGACGGGCTTGCCGTTGAGAATGAGCTGCTTGTTTTCGACCTTGATGCGGTCTCCGGCGACACCGATGGCGCGCTTGACGAAGGTCTGCTTGATGTCTTCGGGGTAGCGGAAGACGATGATGTCGCCGCGTTTAACGTCCTGGTAGGGGAGCAGGTATTTGGAAATTGGGCCTTTGGGGGAATAAGCAAGTTTGTCGACCAGGAGGTGATCGCCGATGAGGAGGGTGTCTTCCATCGAGCCGGTGGGGATGACAAATGCCTGGACGAGCGATGTGGTGGCGAAGAGGAGGAGCAGGACGGTGACCGTCCATTCGGCGATGGTGCCGCGCTGGGTTTCGGCCAGGGAAAGCCGGGCAGCGTTCCAGCGCTCGAAAGCGCTCTTGTTGGATGCGGGTGGCTGAGGGGGCGTAGTGGTTGTGCTCACGGGATCTTGCTCTCTAGTCATTATCGTGGATTGAGGGTGGGTGTTGTCCGGAGTCCAGTTCGGTGGTGCCGGAGAAGCGACGGAGGTGAAAGGCCTCGACGACGCTGAAGTAGATGTTGATCATGCCGAAACCACTGATGGCGCCGCGGAAATAGGGGTTGAGCCAGAAGATGCCCCATTCGGGACTGAGGTTGGCGAGCATATTGGGCTTCCAATAGTCGCTCCAGGGGAAGAAGAGCAGGAAGAGGCCGATCTCGAAGCAGAGGACGACGTAGAGGACACCCGAGAGTTTGTGATACCAGCGGTATTCAGTCATTGGGTGCCTGTCTTGGGGGTATTAGTCCTGCGGGCTTCGATGACAGCGCGAACGGGCGCGAATTCGCTGCGGTGCTGCGGCGTGGCCCCATACCTTTGTAACGCTGCCAGGTGGTCTCGTGTTCCATAGCCTTTGTTGCTATTGAGATTGTATCCGGGGTAGCGGGCATGAAATTCATTGAGGAGACGGTCGCGATCCACCTTGGCGAGGATGGAAGCGGCAGCGATCGAACGGGAGATTGCATCGCCATGGATGATGGATTGCTGTTCGATGGGGGAGTGGATGCGGATGGCGTCGATGAGGAGGTAATCGGGTTGGGGGTCGAGGGCCTGAACGGCACGGAGCATGGCGAGGCGGCTGGCTTCGAGGATGTTGATCTTGCGGATCTCTTCGACGCTAGCGTAGGCGACAGCCCATGCGAGTGCTTCGCCTTTAATTTGATCGGCGAGGCGGGAGCGTTCGGCTGGGGGTACGATTTTAGAATCGCGGAGACCTTTGATTTTACAGGGGTGAGGAAGAATTACAGCAGCAGCGGTGACTGGCCCAAACAGACAGCCCCGGCCGGCTTCATCGATGCCGGCCGGAGCTGAATATCCGAGAGCCCGCAAGCGGGCTTCATATTTGAGTGAGCAGACCAATGGCGCTGCCTTTAGAGAATTAGGTGCGCTCTTTGAGACGCGCAGCCTTGCCCTTGAGGCCGCGAAGATAATACAGCTTGGCGCGGCGGACGCGGCCCGTGCGAACAATGTCGATATGGTCGACGACGGGGGCGTTGATGGGGAAGATACGTTCGATGCCAGTGCCGAAGCTCATCTTGCGGACGGTAATGTTTTCGCCCATGCCGGTGTTCTTCTTGGCAATGAGAACACCTTCAAATATCTGGGTGCGCTCTTTTTCGCCTTCGCGGATGCGGACGTGAACCTTGATGGTGTCGCCGATGCGGAAAGCGGGGTGATCGGTGCGCTTGTAAGTGTTGTAGACCTTGGCTAGAGCCGGATGATTCATAGGATTAACCTCTTTCGTGAGTCCCGCCGGTGAGGTCGGGACGATTCTTCAGGCGTTTGGCGAGGGCTTGGGCCGCGCGCCAGCGCTTGATTTCAGCATGGTTGCCCCCGAGTAACACATCGGGTACCTGCCAGCCGTTGAAGTCCGCCGGTCTTGTGTAATGCGGACAATCCAGCAAGGGGACGCCATTCTCGTCAGATTCAGAGAACGACTCAAATTGCGAGGATGCAGCGTTGCCCAGTACACCGGGAACGAGCCTCGCGACCGCGTCGACCACGATGGCGGCTGGGAGTTCCCCGCCCGACAACACGTAGTCGCCGATCGAGAATTCGTCATCCACCAGATGGCCGGTTATCCGCTCATCTACGCCTTCGTACCGGCCGCAGAGGAGCAGAACCTGGTCATACTGCAATGTCGCACGGGCATCGGCTTGCTGGAAGCGTTTGCCTTGGGCGGAGAGCAGAATGACTCGGGTATTGCCATTGTTGCCTTCTTCGTCTGACTCGAATCGTTGAGGCAGGATCGACCGGATGGCCTGGTAGACAGGTTCAACTTTGAGCACCATGCCTTCGCCGCCCCCAAAGGGACGATCGTCGACGGTGGAGTGACGGTCTGAGGTCCAATCGCGAAGATTGTGAACCCGGATGTCAATCAAGCCTGCTTCCACGGCCTTCGGGACCACGCCGTTTTTGAGCGGGCCTTCGAAGAAGGTAGGGAAAATCGTAAGGATGTGAAAGATCATTGGCCGTTGACTTCGAGGAGACCCTCGGGGAGGTCAGCGACCAGCCGTTTATTGGGGAGATCCATGGACGGAAAGAAGTTCGGGACATAGGGAACAAGAGCGCTGTTGGTGTCTAGCTGAAGCCAGACCTGAGCGCCTTCTTCGAAGATGTCCTGAACGGTGCCGAGCAGGGAGTCCTTTTTGTCAAAAACCTGGCAACCGATGAGGTCGCTCAAAAACACTTCGCCCTCTTTGGGCTGACGGCGGGCAGCGAGAGGAATGCAAAGGTCGATGCCCCGAAGAGCGTTGGCCTGGTCGATAGAATCGACACCAGCAAACTTGACCACTGCTTTCTCGACATGCATCCAGGCTTCTTCGATTTCGAGGATTTTCGGCGGAGTAGACGCCGACTCAAAAACAGAAACGTTCTGGACTTCGCTTAGTCTTTCGATCCCCGTTGTGTGGAGGTCGACAATAAGCTCGCCTTTGTTGCCTCTCGGCTTCATGACGGTTGCCAACGTCAACCAACCAACGGGTACCATATTATTCCAGGATCGACAGCTCGAAGCGACGGTTCTGCTTTATGCCCACCACGCCCAGAAGGGTACGGATGCAACGAGCAGTTCGGCCCTGTTTGCCGATAATTTTGCCAATGTCTTCGGGGGCGACACGGAGTTCAAGCACCGTGACACGTTCGCCTTGTACTTCCTTGACAGTGACGGAGGCTGGCGCATCAACGAGCGCCTTGGCGATCTCTTCCACTAAATCTTTCATGGCCGCGAGGCTCCTTCAAGAAATGGACTAAGCAGCAGCAGTAACTTCGACTTGAGCAGGATTCTTCCTGATCAAACGAGCGACGGTGTCAGAAGGCTGAGCGCCGTTCTTCATCCAGTACTGGATACGCTCGTGCTTCAGGACAACGATCTGGGGCTGAGCTACTGGATTGTAGTGACCCACAACTTCGACCGCACGGCCGTCGCGTGCTCTTTCCTTCTCGATAACAACCAGGCGATAGGTCGGCTTCTTCTTTGAACCGAAACGCGCTAAACGAATCATCAACATCGGAACTATTCTCCTCTACAAAAAACCTGCGTGAGCGGGGTTATGATTTGGCGCCAGTTAGCGCCGCATCAGATCTTC
>CAZZGS010000195.1:400-4229 GCA_964653845.1 uncultured Bryobacter sp. | reverse complement strand
CAGATCTTCTATTCCAGGCAAGCCCATTTTGGCGAGGCGCTTAGCCATCGAGCCACCGAACTTACCACCCCCAAGGCCGCCGAGAGAATCCGTTAAGGTCTTCATCATCTTGCGGGCTTGAGTGTATTGTTTTAGCAAATTGTTAATATCCTGGGGCTGCGTGCCACTGCCTTTGGCAATGCGGCGGCGGCGGGCTCCATTGATCACCATGTGATTGGCGCGCTCGAAAGGAGTCATCGAATCGATGATCGCGACGATCTTGGTGAGTTCGCTTTCGTCCATCTTGGCTTCCTTCATTTGCTTGGACATTTTGTCCATGCCGGGGATCATCCCCATGAGGGCATCGAGAGGCCCGAGCTTGCGAAGCTGTTTGAGTTGTTCTTTGAAGTCTTCAAGAGTGAAGTCGTTATCGATGAGCTTGCGCTGCATCTTTTCGGCTTCCTTCATGTCGATAGCACCCTCGACCTTTTCGATCAGGCTGAGGACGTCTCCCATGCCGAGAATGCGCTGGGCGACTCGATCGGGATGGAAGGCTTCAAAGGCGTCGGGCTTTTCGCCGACGCCGACAAACTTGACGGGTTGTCCGGTAATCTGACGGACGCTGAGGGCTGCACCACCACGGGCGTCGCCATCCATCTTGGTGAGGATGATGCCGGTGATGCCTAGTTGCTTGTTGAATTCGTCAGCGGAACGTACGGCGTCCTGACCGGTCATGGCGTCGGCGACGAAGAGGATCTCTTGCGGGTTGAGATAGTCTTTGAGCTCTTTCAGCTCTTGCATCAAGGCTTCGTCGATGTGGAGACGGCCTGCGGTATCGACGATGATGACGTCGCGACCTTCGCGTATAGCGGCCATGCGTGCACCCTTGACGAGGTCGATCGGCTTTTGGTCTGGTTCGCCGTCATGGACGGGGATATTGAGTTGCTTGGCGAGCACGGCGAGCTGCTGGCGGGCAGCGGGACGGTATACGTCGACTGAAACCAGTTGCGGCTTTTTGCCTTCTTTGGTGAGGAGCTTGGCAAGCTTGGCTGTCGAGGTGGTCTTGCCGGAGCCCTGGAGGCCGACGATCATGATGACCGTGGGCGGCTCGTTGGCAAAGCGGAGTTTGGATTGGTGAGTACCGAGGAGGCGGATCAGCTCGTCTTTGACGATCTTGATGACTTGCTGGGAAGGAGAAAGAGCCTGGAGGACCTCTTCGCCCTTGGCCTTTTCCCTAACGTTTTCAATGAGTTCTTTGACTACTTTGAAGTGGACGTCGGCTTCGAGCAAAGCGACGCGGATCTCCTTCAAGGCCGCATCCATGTTGGCCTCGGTGAGTTTTCCTTCTCCGCGCAGGTTTTTGAAGACGCGCTGGAGCTTGTCGCTTAAGCTATCGAACATCGTAGTTTGGGGTGTTCAGGGTAAATTGGGCCGGACTCGACCAAAACCCTGATTTTAGCAGATCTGCGGGGGATTCGGGTAGACGGTTGGCTTATTGCCAGGTTCTGCGTCTTAAACCACTCACAAAATCGAAATGGGAGTCGCGACTCATGACTGGCATTGAATATTGCCGGCAGAGAGCTGCAATCCAGATGTCGTTAGCCGGAATTGGTTTACCTGCGGCTTTGAGTTCCAACCGGATAGCCGCATAGTGCCGTGAGGTAGCAATATTGATATCTAGAACTAGACAGCGATCCAGCATTCGTTCGAGCGAACGTTCGTATGCCTCGCGATGGCGAGACTGGGCAATTCCAAAGGTAAACTCGCCTGCAACGATGACTGGGATGGCAAGCTCTCGAGCTTCTGACACAAGCTCAAACGCTTCCGGTGCCCTGTCGAGATAGGCTGAAAGCGCATTCGTGTCGAGAATCAAGTCCAGTCCTCAGCTTCGATTTGACCGAACTCTTCCTCGACGATCTTCTGAATGCGTCCGGTTTCTTCGTGAAGATGGGCTAGTTCGCCAGCGCATTCTAACCACGGCTTGCCAGGTAGCTTGCTGCTCATGGATAGTTTTTCCTGAACCGCTTGAGTGACGTATTCACGCAGAGGGATCCCCAAGGCAGCGGAAGTGGCCTTAGCCTTTCGAAAGATTTGGTCCGGGATCTCCAAAGTGGTCTTCATGCCGACAGTATCCCATATTTATGGGACCGAATAAAGTCAAGGAATCGCTTCGAATAACTAGTTGGTTATATCACCTATTAGGTATGCAAAATCTAGATGTAGTGTTTTCTGGATTGGCGGACCCAACGCGGCGGGCGATTCTCGCCCGGCTTGCCCAGGGGGAGGCTACAGTACTCGAGTTAGCGAAGCCGTTTGAGATGAGCCAGCCTGCGATTTCCCGGCACTTGAAGGTGCTGGAAGGCGCGGGGCTGATCTTGCGCCGTGCAGAAGGGACGAAGCGGCCGTGCCGATTGTCGCCTCAAGGCATCAAATCGATCGATGCATGGCTGGACATGCTGAGAGCTGCAATTTCGAAGAACTACGAACGGCTGGACGGAGAGCTGGCCAATATGAAAGAGAGCATTGACAATGAGCCTGACCCTCAAGACTGAAGGCGACAAGTATGTCGTCGTGACTCGCTTTTTTGCAGCTTCGCCCGAGGCGGTTTACCGTGCGCACACCGAGGTGGAATTATTGCAACAGTGGCTATTGGGGCCCGGTGGCTGGACGATGCCGGTTTGTATCATTGAAGCGAAACCTGGCGGCAAGATTCGTTATGAATGGGCAAATGGTAAAGGCGGCGGTTTTCATCTGACTGGAGAATTCCTTGTGCTTGAACCATTTCGCCGGATCGTGCACGTGGAGCGAATGTATCTGCCAGATCCAACACCGGACAACCATGTCGAAACGACATTTGAGACTCACGAAGGCGGGACCTTGATGACCATGAGGATGACTCTGCCGGATGCCGGGACGCGGGAAGCAATGCTTGCCACTGGAATGGAGCACGGCATGGAAGCGAGCTACGTTCGACTTGAGAGCTTGGGATTGTTGAAGATTGCTTAAGCTTGCGGCTACCAGATCGCATTTGAGTACTGGTCTTGGATTCGGCGATCCGATGTCACTAGTGGAGCTTCATTATTGGCGATTGCGTTTGCTACGATGATGCGGTCTCCCGGTTCGCGGGTCCATTTGAGTTGAAGGGCGCTGCTCATGACAGCAGCCATTGGGAGCTGGCAAACGGACAGTCCGATCTGCTGGTTGAGATCGGAAAATGAAGAACAATTGCGATGTTCGTGTCGAGGTAGGAACTCACGGATAGCGAGCCGATTTTTTGTCGCATGCGTCCAGCATCTCAGCGTCTAGATCTAGTTGCGCTTGATCTAGATCCGCAAGACTGCCGCAAATCGTGTCTCTTTGTATCAAACGCGCCATTTTGCCAGTCCTGTCTCCAGGCACAAGCCTAACCAACTGACCTTTATGAGCGACTTCGACGAGTTCACCTTGGAGCGCACGTTCGACGATCTGAAAAAGATTTTTCCGAAATTCTGCGCTGGTGACTTTCATATTCATAGCGTACGCAATGAACCTACCTCGCATACGCATCCTACGTTGGACAATCACGTCGAGACTGTCTTTATGCCTTCTGAAGGAAGATGCGGCTACTCAGCAAAAAGGCTTTTCTGAAGGATTGTCCTTGGGCTGCTTGAGCATCAAGACAGCGGCGAACAAGACGACTATGATCACCAGCCATCTCAGCGTTGTGAGTGGGAGGGACTTTACTACGAAGGCAGCGAGGGGAACGGCGGCGAGACCGCCGATGGCGAGGCCGGCAGCAACTGGGGCCCAATAGGCCTTGGCCAAGAGAAACCTTGCACTGGCTACCGGCATGAGGAAGGCGCCAGAGCCC
>CAZZGS010000195.1:0-390 GCA_964653845.1 uncultured Bryobacter sp. | reverse complement strand
GCCGATGCCGAGGGTGCTGATGGCGCTGATTGTGAAGATGCCGGCCATGCCGACAGCGAGGCGCCAACCGGTGAGCGCGAGTGCGTCGCCACCGGCGGGGAAGAGGTCGAGCTGGCGGGCTAGCATTGCGACTACCGCTATTAGAAGGGTGCCGCCCATGCAGAGTTGGACCGTACGCTTTGGCAGGCCAGAGACGAGGCCTGCGCCTACCCATGCGCCCACTACCGAGCTTGCCATCAGAAGGACCAGCGTGAGGACGTCCACATCGATCGCGGACATGTAGATGAAGGCTTGCAGGATTACTGGCAGGGTGTGGCCCGTATTGAGGGTGCCCGGGATGAGCTCGTCAGGGACCATACGCCGGAATTTGAAGATGGCGGTGGAGGGGGC
>CAZZGS010000194.1:0-7861 GCA_964653845.1 uncultured Bryobacter sp. | reverse complement strand
CCGGCATGGACATGAAGTTCCTAACTTGACGATGAACAATCTGGTGAAGTCAGTGGCAGCGACGGGAGGGATCGGAGTTGTAGGAGTGTTTCTTCCTCAAGATCCTGGGGCCAAAGATGCGATGGCGAAGGAAGGGGCTATTGCATTTGACATAGGAGAGATGTGGTTTAAGGGACAGAAGATTGCGACAGGACAGGCGAATGTGAAGGCTTACAACCGGCAGCTATGCGCACTGATTGAGGCTGGGCGGGCGAAGCCTTCTCAGATCGTTTCTCACGAGTTACCTCTGAAGCAGGCTGTCGAGGCCTATAAAAACTTTGATGAGCGGGTACCTGGCTGGACAAAAGTTGTTTTGAAACCTGCAGCATAAGGAACAAATATGAAATACGAAAAGACGAAGAAGAAAGTGTTGATGCCCTCAACCGCAACGGGGGCTGGTGGTGAGACACACCAGCGAGATGTGGATGGAGTTGACTGTCTGACTTCGAACCAGGGCTTAATTATTAGTGACGATCAGAACTCATTAAAGGGAGGGGAACGTGGCCCAACTCTGCTTGAGGATTTCCTTTTACGGGAGAAAATTACCCACTTCGACCATGAGAGAATTCCAGAGCGAATCGTACATGCCCGTGGATCTGCGGCGCATGGGGTATTTACCTGTACAAAGGCCATGGGTGCGGTGACGAAAGCAGGGTTTCTTGCTGAACTTGGTCTTGAGACGCCAGTCTTTGCCCGGTTTTCGACCGTAACAGGCGGAGCAGGTTCTGTAGATTTGGCGCGCGATGCCAGAGGGTTTTCGGTCAAGTTTTATACGCAGCAGGGTAACTACGATCTGGTAGGGAATAATATACCGGTGTTCTTTATTCAAGATGCCTTGAAGTTTCCTGATCTGATCCACTCCGTAAAGATGGAGGCTGACCGCGGATACCCTCAAAGTGCATCTGCACATGACACCTTTTGGGACTTTATTTCGCTGATGCCCGAATCGATGCATATGGTGATGTGGGTGATGTCGGACCGGGGGATTCCGCGGTCCCTGCGAATGATGGAGGGATTTGGAGTACATACATTTCGACTCGTGAACGAAACTGGGGAATCGAAGTTTGTGAAATTTCACTGGAGGCCAGCGCTTGGTTCGAGTGCGGTGCTTTGGGATGAAGCAGTCAAGATTTGCGGAGCAGATCAGGATTTTCACCGGCGCGACTTGTATGAGGCAATTGAGAGCGGGGATTATCCGGAATGGGAGCTGGGACTGCAAATTTTTGATGAGAAGTTTGCAGAGAGTCTGCCTTACGACGTGCTTGATGCGACCAAGCTGATTCCTGAAGAGTTGGTACCTCTGGAGATTGTTGGCACGATGGTGCTTAATCGGAACCCGGATAATTTCTTTGCCGAGACGGAGCAGGTAGCTTTTTGTCCGAGTCATTTGGTGCCGGGTATCGATTTCAGTGATGACCCGCTGCTCCAGGGTCGATTGTTGTCGTATCACGATACGCAACTGAGCCGGTTGGGAACCGTGAACTTTCATCAGATTCCAATCAATCAGCCAAAGTGTCCTTTTGCCAACATGCAGCGAGACGGGCATATGCAGATGCATGTGCCGAAAGGAAGGGCCAATTATGAACCGAATTCCATCGAACCCAACGGACCCCGAGAGAGCCTGGAGCATGGGTATTCGACCTTCGCGGCTCCTGTCGAAGGGCAAAAAGTTCGCATACGGTCGGAAAGTTTTGCAGATCATTATTCGCAAGCCCGTATGTTTTACCGATCGGTAAGTGAGCCAGAGCAAAAACATATCGGAATGGCGCTGGCCTTTGAGTTGGGCAAGGTGGAGATACAAGCTATCCGGAAAAAGATGCTCGGACATCTGACGATTGTGGATCCAGCATTGGGTCAAATTGTGGCTGACCGTTTAGGGATGAGTGGCGAGGCTGACGTATTCAAGCCTTTGGTAGAACCTGTAGACCTAGATCTGAGTCCGGCTTTGAGCCTATATCATTGTAATGTGCCCACTCTCAGAGGGAGAAAAATTGGTATTCTCGCTGGCGAAGGATTCGATGCCCAGCTAATGTCAGAATTGATAGAAGGTATCAAGAAAGATGGTGCAGCCGCTGCGGTGATTTGCTTAAAGGTTGGTGGAGTGAAAGATTCCAAGGGCAAGAAACATGTGGCGGCAATGGCGCTTGCTGCGGCCCCTTCTGTTTTATTTGACGCAGTTACAGTTTGGAGTGGGCCAACCGGGGAAGCAGAGTTGATGGCCAGTGCCGATGCACAGACATTTCTTCGCGATGCGAAACGACATCTCAAGACTATCGGGTTTGCGGGTACAAAAGCGTTAGCCCAGCAATGTGAGATTGATGGGCTAACGGGAGTCATTGAGTTTGACCAACCTGACTCGATCACAAGATTTCTTGATTTCGCCAAACGGGGAAAGATCTGGGAGCGAGAAACGGAATAAGCGAACTACTACTTTTGCGCTGACTCGACTAGAAGTTCATTCTTTACGCTAAAAGAACCAGAAACACCGCTGGCTCTGATTCCGGCGACGTTTTTGTCTGCCTGGTTCGCGACGACTCCAACAAGCACGACGTTACCGTTGCGGACGATGATGTGAATCGGCGGGACTGCCTGGAGGCCGTATCGGTAAAGCATATTGTCGTTGTAGATGGCGCGGTAGGTGTCCAGACGGATGCGGTCGTCATTGGGTGAGTTGGGGAGAACTTCAATTTCGTTCACGACCGATTCGACCCCATCCACATCCTTGACCACACGTGCGGAATCTGGCTTAAGCGATGGACGTACTACCTGACCCATGAGGGTGACTGTGCGTCCGTTCAATTTGAAGGACAGATTGTCGAAGACCCCGTAGAAAGGGAGCATGACGAGTTCGTGGCGGACTTGGCGAATCAACTTGGCCTCTGCGCTTTCTGCGGTTTTATCCGCTGGAAGGCCAATTGTTGCCACGAGTGACGGAATGAGTATCCATCGAAGGTAAGTGTTTAGAGATTTCATGTAAGGTTTTCCTATTCAGTAGAGCAATAACGACTGTGATTGTTCCGTTGCATATGAAGGGCCAAACAGATTGGAAGATTGGCCAGATGATTGCAAGGACAGATGTGAAGACATAGTGGACATTAGACTGCTTTCTTCGAAAGGACAGCATGAGAACTCTACAAATTGGAATGCTTGCTTTATCTATTGCTGCGCTGGGATTTAGCCAGGCGGACAATACGAAAACAAACAAGCGCGACGGCGCTGGTAAGGGAATGACCGCTGAGCATCAGATGGAGAACAAGAGCGATCTTGAGATCACCAGAAAGATCCGGAAGTCTCTTACCGACGACAAATCGCTTTCGACCTATGCGAAAAACGTTAAGATCATTTCGCGGAATGGCAAGGTGACTTTAAAAGGGCCAGTCAACAGCGAAGAAGAGAAGCTGAAAATCGACGGCTTGGCCAAGGCTGCGGCTGGCGCAGAAAATGTAGTAAATGAAATTGAAATTGTGAAAAAGAGCTAGGAAAGATCAAGTTATGAAAAACACCTCTGTATATGGAATTTACACACATCGGGCCGAACTAGAAAACGGTATCAACCAATTGAAGGCGAATAATTTCCGCCATGAAGACATCAGCATTTTAATGCCGCATAACGATGGCAATAAGGAACTGGCGACTGAGATGAATTCAAAGGCCCCCGAAGGAGCAACGGCTGGAGGAGCTACAGGCGCAGTTGTAGGCGGCGCGCTGGGCTGGCTGCTTGGGATTGGGGCACTGGCAATCCCGGGTCTTGGTCCTTTTATTGCAGCAGGCCCAATCATGGCTGCTTTAGCTGGGTTGGGTGCCGGAGCAACCCTTGGTGGCGTGGCGGGCGGACTGATCGGAATGGGTATGCCCGAGTACGAGGCGAAGCGCTACGAGGGCCAGATCAAGGCAGGCGGAATTTTGATATCCGTTCATTGCGACGACAGTGAATGGGCAACAAAAGCCAAGAAGCTTCTTGAGACGACTGGGGCAAAGGACGTTTCTTCGAGTGGTGAAGCTTCGAGCGACTATAACAAGTCTGACAAGCCTTATGCCACTTTGAGCAAGTAAGTTCTACAAGCAGTAAACGAAAAAGGGGCCACTCTGTAATGGAGTGGCCGCTCTTTTCGTTTTGAGACTAATGGGGATGCTCTATATCCTGGTTGGATTGAACATGAATCGATAGGCAGCGAGCAGGAGTACTGCACCAAAAATAGACATGACCCAACCGGCTGACTGGCCTTGAGCGCCATAGCCGAGGGAAGTGCCAATCCATCCGCCGAGCACAGCGCCCCCGACGCCCAAAAGAATGGTGAGGATGAGGCCACCGGGGTCTTTGCCGGGCATGACAAATTTTGCCAAGATGCCGACGATTAATCCAAAAAAGATCCATCCAAGAATGCTAATCATTTGTGTAAAGTTTCTCCATTGTTGATAGAGCACTTCAGATGCCATTCGGGAAGGGGGTATGACCCTGAGAACGGCGTTCGCGGTGGTTTGGAGTGACGAGATTGTGGCTGAATACGAACGAACGACGTTCGGCGGTCAGTTTTGCTATTTGCGGTCGTAGACGTAGTTGTAAGCGCCTTTTTTCCCGTCGGGGAGCGTGAACTTGCCTGAGACGGTCATGGCCATGCCGCCGGGTTGGAGGACGCGGGTTACTGAACCGATGACTTCGCCTTTGCGCTTGAGCTGGACCGTAGTTTTGATGTCCATGCCTTTTTTTACGACGATTGCGTCCCAGTTGGGGAAACCGCTGACTTTGATCTCTTCGCCGTCTTTGGTGTATGTGAAGGTAGCGTGGACGGCTTCGCCGGCAGCCGAGGAGCCGTGGGCCATGTAGTCATAGCCGGTGGCGGTTTTGGTGTAGGTTACTGTCTGTTGCTTTGGGAGTGGGAGGCCTTCGGATTTGGACTTTGCGGTGTTGAGGTTCCAGGTGCCGAAGAAGTCGGCGGCACTGGCGGAGAAAAGGCTGCAACTGAGCAGCATCAGTGTGGTGAGGGTGGATCGCATCATGGGGATATTTTGGTTCTACAAGAAGCCTTAATAAGCGTATTCGTTAAGAGGGTGTGTTGGCAAGTTGTGATGGCGTGATATGATTCCGGCGGGTTTGATGAATCTTCGTTTGATCGCCGGTTTCCTTGTAGCAGGCTTCTTGCCTGGGGCCGAGCCGTTGTTTGAATCTTCGATTGAACCGCTGTTGCGGACGCGTTGTTGGCAGTGTCACGGGGAGGTTGTGCAGCTTGGCCGGTTAAAGTTGTCTTCGCGGGAAGCGATGTTGGCTGGCGGTGAGCACGGGGTTGTTATTGTTCCGGGCAAGCCTGAACAGAGTCGTCTATTCCGGATGGTGGCTGGGCTTGAGAAGCCAACGATGCCTATGGGTGGGGTGATTGAGGCGGCGGAGGTTGAGGCGGTTCGTAAGTGGATTGCCGAGGGGGCGGTTTGGGGAAATACCAAGGTTGTGCCTGCGGGGGATTGGTGGGCCTTCAAGAAGCCGGTTCGACCGCTTGTGCCTGCTGGTTTGAATCCCGTTGATTTTCTGGTGGGGCGTCGCCGGGGTTCTGTTGCTTTTGCTGGTGAGGCTTCCCGGAATACGCTGGTGCGGCGGGCTTATCTCGATCTGATTGGATTACCTCCTACGCCGGCGCAAGTGTTTGAATTTGTGGAGGACCGATCGACGGATGCGTGGTCGAAGCTGGTGGAGCGGTTGCTTGCTTCTCCTCATTATGGGGAGCGGTGGGGCCGGCACTGGCTGGACCTTGCGCGCTATGCGGACTCGAATGGATATGAGCATGATTTTGATCGACCGAATGCCTGGCGGTACCGGGACTATGTGATTTCATCTTTCAATGCAGATAAGCCTTTTGATCGTTTTCTGGTGGAGCAGTTGGCTGGGGATGAGATGGATCGGCCTACGCCTGAGACTTTGACGGCTACCGGGTTTTTGCGGAGTCACGCGAAGGTGGGTTATCGGGAGAAGGATAATCCGGAGTTTCGCCATGAGTATCTCGATGACATGATTGCGACGATTGGGCGTGGGGTGATGGGGTTGACCGTGCAGTGTGCGCGGTGTCATGACCATAAGTTTGATCCGATTGCGCAGAAAGATTATTACCGGTTGCAGGCTTCGCTGTTTGGGTATGTGGAGGTGGATCACGCGCTGGTGCCCTCGGCGGAGCATAAACGGTTGAGCGATTCTATTGATGCGCGGATCCGGCCGCTGCGGATGGCTGTTCGTGAGATTGAGGCACCTTACCGGGAGAGGCTCTTGCCGGCCAAGTATGCTCGTTTCCCTGAGAATGTGAAAGAGGCGATTCGGACTCCTGAGGCGCAGCGGACGCCGGGGCAGGCGTTGCTGGCGAATCAAGTGATTCGCACTACGGGCGTGTCTAGCGCGGAGATTGATCGCGTGGCTGTTGCTGAGGATCTGGCGCGGAAACGAACTTTGATTGAGCAGATTACCGCGATTGAGAAAGAGCGGCCCGCGCCTTTGCCTGTCGCGATGGGGATTACCGATGGGGACTACCGGTCGACTCCGGATGGGCCTGGGGATGAGCCGGCTCCGGGTAAGGGTGGGGCTCAGGATCCCGATGCAGGGCCGTTCTTGCATGAGGGTCCGGGTAGGTATCAGGCACCTCCGAGTTACTTCTTGATTCGCGGGGATGTGCAGAGCAAAGGGCCTCGGATGGAGCCAGGTTTTCCTGCGGTGCTGGTTGATGGGGACGTAAAGACTGCCGTTGAGACTGCTAGTGGCAAGACTTCAGGGAGGCGGCTGGCGCTGGGGCAGTGGTTGGGGTCGGCTGAGAATCCGGTGACTGCGCGGGTGATGGTGAACCGGATCTGGCATCACCACTTTGGGGCCGGGATTGTGAAGAGTATCGATAACTTCGGGAAGATGGGGGATCTGCCTAGTAACCTGGAGTTACTGGATTGGCTGGCTACCGAGTTTGTTCGGGTTGGTTGGAGTGTGAAGCAGATGCACAGGGTAATTTTGAGCTCCGCTACATACCGGATGGATTCGCGGTTTGAGGATGCTGCGAGTGCGAAAGCGGATGCGCGGAATGAGAGTTTGTGGCGATTCCCGGTGCATAGGCTTGAGGCTGAGAGTGTTCGGGATTCTATCCTTGCAGCGGCTGGGACTTTGAATGCGAAGGTGGGTGGGCCGGCAGTGTTCCCGGTGTTGCAGCCGGAGGTGCTGAGTGCGATGACGCATGGGATCTGGAATCAGGACAAGGACGGGCCGGAGGTTTGGCGGCGGAGTGTCTATGTTTACCGGAAGCGGGGATTGCCGTTTCCGATGTTTGAGGTATTTGATCTGCCCGACCAGAATGTTTCCTGCGGGGCTCGGAATACAAGTACTGTTCCTACGCAGGCGCTGACGTTGTTGAACAATGATTTTGTGTTGTCGCAGTCGAAGCACTTTGGCCGATATCTGGAGGAGTCGCGGCCTGGCGACCGTGCGGGGCAGGTGGAGCTGGCGTATTTACGGGTGCTGGCGCGGCGACCGAATGCGCGGGAGCTTGAGCTTGGTGTGAAGTTTTTAGCAGGGCAGCCGGCAGATGCGTTTGCGCATGTGCTTTTGAATTTGAATGAGTTTGTGTATATCCAATGAGCAGGGGATTTCAGTCGCGGCGTGAGATGTTGTTTTCGGCACTGGGCGGATATGGGGGCGTTGCGCTTTCGTCGATGCTGGCGGAGGGAGCTTCGATTAATGCCCGCGCTACCAGTGTGATCTCGCTGTTTATGAGTGGCGGAGTGAGCCATATCGATACCTTCGACCCGAAGCCAGCGCTGAAGAAGTATGCAGGGCAACCGCTTACGGGGCGGGGGGAAGTGGTGG
>CAZZGS010000193.1:0-7888 GCA_964653845.1 uncultured Bryobacter sp. | reverse complement strand
CCCAACGAACAGGTCCAGTTTTCCATCCAGATTGAAGTCTCCCAGGCAGACCGGCCCCGCGCTTCCTTCCAAGATCGGCAGGTTCTCCATGATCTCCAGTCCTCCGGCCCACAGGTCAATCCGCTGCGCCGCTCCACCGGCCAGATTTTGCTCGGCATGCCCCCAACCGGCCACCATCGTCCCGTCCCATCCTGCAATTCCGGTTTGCTCTTCCGGTCTCTTGCCGATCAGTTGGCTCGTGGGCAAGCGCCCAAATTTTGCGGCGCCCTGGTTGAGATACACTCCCATTTCCCCTCCCCGCCCTCTACCCACCACCAGGTCTTCCTGCCCATCTTGGTCCACATCCAGCCAGCCCAACCCCGGCCCGAGCTGGCTCAGTTTGCGCGGCAGTAATGCCTGCCGGGCCCAGTCATCGTGCGCTTCTTGCCGGTGGACATGCCGCAGCGCCTGGCTCGTGTCCTCGAAGAGCGGTTCGATTTCCGGACGCGTTTGGGCTTTCCATTCCACTGCGTGCCTTTCCTCAAGTTCATACACCTGGTTAGCCGTGACGTTTTCCACTACGCTTTTTTTCCCACTCCGCCAGACCACCTCCAGACGCATGGCGTTGGTCAGGCTCCCGGCAGCAAACACCCGCATCGCGTCATCACCCGACAGGTACCTTCCACCGCAGATCATTTCCTGGCACTGCTCCGGCACCGCTCCTCCCAACAGCTTGATCCGCGCCCCGATCCCACGCGTGTTCGGCGCCAATCCTTTGAGCCTCACGCTCACTCGAGGAGCGCTCGATTCATTCCGATAGAGTCCCGCCTCTTCATTTTGGTTGTTCACCACCACATCCAGGTCTCCGTCGTTGTCCAGGTCCGCCAGACACATCCCGTGTGAGATCCCCACTGCCGCAAATCCCCACTCCCGTCCCACTTCTTCAAATCGCTCCCCTCTTACGTTTCGATAGGCCTTATTTGACACTTTAAGGAGCGGGTATAGTTTGGCCAAATTTCGCAGCTGTGACTCAGTTAGATTCTGACCCGCTTTGCGACGATTAATCTCGGCGTCAACGTCCCCATTCAACGAGTCCCGCGCATGCCCGGTGGTCACCAGTAAATCCTCGTAGCCATCCAGATCGACATCGATGAATATTGGAGTCCAGGACCATTCCGACGCCTCCACCCCGTAAAATTGCGCTGCCTCCGCGTAATCGCCGTCTCCTCGGCCCAAAAATAGGGTATTGCGTTTCACCTGCGGTCGCGAATTTAAGGACCCCACCACCGAGGCAAGCGGTTTTGCTCCCACGACCTGCGTCATCCGTCGTTGATGCTCCGGGCTGAGCATATCCACAGCCACAAAATCATCGAATCCATCTCGGTTAATGTCGGCAAAGTCGATTCCCATGGTTGACATCGACGTGCATCGCAAAGCGGTGTTTTGAATCGCTTGAAAACCACCTTTTCCATCGTTAATCCATATCCGATCAGGTGAAACAAAATCGTTGCAAACGTAAAAATCCGGGGCCCGATCGCCGTTTAAATCACGGAACATCACGCTCAAACCCCAATCGTGTGCCTTTTCCTTGAGAACTTGCCCATTTTCGTCCCGGAACAGCCCGTTCGTCCAGGACACCGCCTGAAATTTTCCTTCTCCGCTGTTCAAATAGAGAAAGTCTGCTTCCCCATTTTCGCGGAGCGTCTTGCTCGCCGGATCCACCCAATACCTGCCCTCCAGTTCCGGCGTTGTGGTCGGCATGCCATTTACAGAAGTGACTGCCTCTTTGCCGCCCAGAACCTCAATGCGGAACCGGGTCTTGGGATGATCTGCCAGGGTAGTCGTTGCATAATTCGCCACATACAAATCCAAAGTGCCATTGCCATCCACATCGGCCATGGCCAGCGAGGTGCTTCCAAATTGCCGCAAAAGCCCCGAATCCTCTGAATCGCGGAAGCGCCCCTTGCCATCGTTGAGGAACAGTCGCACTCCTTTTCCGTAAGAGCTTACAAGCAAGTCCAGATCCCCGTCTCCATCCACGTCCGCCATCAGACACCCTGCGGAATGCTGACCAGCGCAAGCCACACCCGCTTGACCAGTGATATCCTCAAATTTCCAATTTCCAAGGTTTCGAAATAACTGGTTCCCCCCATCGACGCTGCAAAAATAGAAGTCGCACCAGCCATCTCCATCCACGTCCCCAGCGGATACACCCGCGCCATTGAGACGCAAGGAATTCGTCACGGACCTTTCCAAATCAACCTTGTTTGTGAAATGGATCCCCGTCGATGCAGATGAAAAACGCTCAAATCCAATCGTTCTCGTTGCCTTCTCAGGCGGAGCGCCATCCCCATTCCCGGAGGAGAAACCAAAGCTGAGAAAAACAAACAGAATAGCATGAAATCCCCTCCCAACGAGCGGCGCCCCTAGACCGAAATCTCTCCTTATTCTAATCATGCAATCACTTCGCGCGGATTTATTCGATCTTGTAACGAGTTCGACAGGCGAGCAACAAATCCCTTCATCTCTGCTATTGGGCTGCTATCGGGCGGGTCGGCTTGGAAAAGATTGTGCACAAAAAAAGAGACCGGGTTTTGCCCGATCTCTTTTGATTCTCGGAGTTAAATTGCTTACGGATTAATAACCCGGAAGAACCGATTCCCGTTGGTGATCGTTATCACTGCGGGATTGATTGGGCCAACAAACGTCCATGACGTTGGGTCAGCCACATTGGCGTTCATCTGCAGTCGTCCTCCCGCTGGAGACCAACTGAGGGTCAGTTGATTTCCTGATCGACTGTGCGACAACGACGGCCGGGGTGCAGCCATATCCCCGTAATTCTCAAATACCACCGTCGTGACAAATGCCGGATCGTCACTATTGATTTGGGCGTTAGCCCCGAGACCGAGATAAACCGTGGCTGGGTAAGGCGTGGGTGTCGGCGGATCATCTTCATTGGGCGGAATTTCTGATACAATTTCCTTCCAGGTGATGCCGTCCTCCGATTGATAGGACGTGAAGGTATTGCCAGTTCTCTTCAAGCGAATCCACACATGGGGATATAACGGCGGCCCGTCACCATCCTTCACAATGCCAGTTGAACCACCCTTGACTTTGCGACTGGTGGTGCGATACACACCGGCCCCCTTGTCGTCGGGATTCGCCAACGTTGGCTGGTTGTAGGGAGTCGTTTTAACGAGCCAATTGCGGCTATCCAGGTCGAGATCTTCACGCACCATGATCGACCCAGAACTCACATTGGCAATTGCACTCAGGCTGACGATTCTGGCTTTGACATCGAAATCGCCCGTCTTCTGTTCGTAAACGTAATGGAATCCGTCGTGGTCGGACCAAATATCGGAGCCGCCGCCCGTGACTTCAAAATCGCCCGGAGAACAGACCAACGTGCTTCCAAGAATAAGTGGATCCTCGCCCGGGGTGCCAATGTCCGTGGCTATCATGTTGATGACTGATCCAGCTAAATCCGTCACCGCCATTTTATTTCCGACTGTATCGGTCACATTCTTGATGTTCAGGTTGAAGGCTGCCGTGATCGGAGCAGAAACTGTGAGCGCCACTTTGTTTCCACTCTCCTGGAGGGTGGCTGCTGTGACCTGCACCCCTGGAATCGTGTAATTGCCAATGGTTTCAGCCGATGCCTTGTTCACCGGCTCATTGAAACAGACCCCGACTCGAGTGGCGCCTTTCAGCGCTGCGGTTGTCATGGCGATGGGACCAGGAGCATGAGCCCTGTAATTCTCAAATACCACCGTCGTGGCAAATGCCGGGTCGTCCCTATTGATTTGGGCGTTAGCCCCAAGACCGAGATAAACCGTGGCTGGGTAAGGCGTGGGTGTCGGCGGTTCATCTCCATTGGGCGGAATTTCTGATGCGATAATCTTCCAAATGACGCCGTCCTCCGATTGATAGGAAGTGAAGGTATTGCCTGTCCTATTTAAACGAACCCACACATTGGGATATCGCGGCGGCCCTTTACCATCCTTCACTATGCCAGTTGAACCACCTTTGTCTTTGCGACTGGTGGTGCGATACACACCGGCTCCCTTGTCGTCGGGATTTGCTAAGGTGGGCTGGTTGTAGGGAGTCGTTTTGACGAGCCAGTTGCGGCTATCTATGTCGAGATCTTCACGCACCATGATCGACCCAGAACTCACATTGGCAATTGCACTCAGGCTGACGATTCTGGCTTTGACATCGAAATCGCCCGTCTTCTGTTCGTAAACGTAATGGAATCCGTCGTGGTCGGACCAAATATCGGAGCCGCCGCCCGTGACTTCAAAATCGCCCGGAGAACAGACCAACGTGCTTCCAAGAATAAGTGGATCCTCGCCCGGGGTGCCAATGTCCGTGGCTATCATGTTGATGACTGATCCAGCTAAATCCGTCACCGCCATTTTATTTCCGACTGTATCGGTCACATTCTTGATGTTCAGGCTGAATGCCGAGGTGATCGGAGCAGAAACCGTGAGCGCCACTTTGTTTCCACTCTCCTGGAGCTTGGCTGCTGTGACCTGCACCCCTGGAATAATGTAATTGCTGATGGTTTCAGCTGATGCCTTGTTCACCGGCTCATTGAAACAGATACCGACTCGAGCGGCGCCTTTGAGTGCGGCCGTTGTCTTGGCGATTGGACCCTCCAAATCCGCCGCATAAGCTGATTTAGCTAACGCAAGGAAAGCAAGAATTGCGATCCCCAATGGTTTCCTTTTTTTCATAAGACTAAATTTTATAAGGCACGGTGATCGGTTGTTCATCGACCAGCGAACGCCAAGTCATTCGGGTGCTGCCCCCACTAAATGGGGCGGGATTAGCTGGAATGAGAGCTTCATCCTAATAATTAACCCAGTTCCAGGAACTTTTGTCTCGCTATCCTTGGGACTGCTTAGAACCTATACCAAGGGATAGGATTGGAGGGTCAAAGATGGATAATGCCGCGCCGCAAAGCCTCGGTCGTGGCTTGAGTGCGGTCAGAAACGCCAAGCTTCGCCATGAGGTTACGCACATGCAACTTCACGGTCGACTCGGCAATGGCGAGGTGGCCTCCGATCTCCTTGTTGCTCATCCCCTGCACAATCCAGCGGAGTACTTCCATTTCGCGGGAACTCAATTCGGGTCGGCCGACCCTGGCCGCCAATCGCCGGGCGATTTCCGGAGGCAGGTATCTTTCCCCGCCATGCACGGTTCGCACGGCCAGCAGCAGTTCGTCACGTGACGCGTCCTTCGTGAGGTAGGCCATGGCGCCCGCCTGGATGGAATTGAAAATGTCATCTTCCCCGTCATCAACGGAGAGCATGACGAACCGCGCTTCTGGAAACTCCCCGCGAATCGCCCCGATCGTTTTTGCGCCGTCCAGGTCGGGCAATCGGCGGTCAAGGATCACCACATCGGGCCGACACTGGCGGAAAAGTTCGACTGCCGCGTGGCCGCCACCAGCCTCGGCCACCACCACCATATCGGTTTCATCGTTAAATGAGGCGGCCAATCCCATGCGAACAAAATAGTGGTCGTCCACCAGTAGCAATCGAATCTTGGATGGCGCGGTCGGAGGTTTTGGTTCCACAAGCTAGTCGTTGCCGTTTGATGCTGCCCGTTGCCGACGGGGCGCGGACTCGCACTGAGACAAGCCAACCTCCACTCGCACGCAGGTGCCCTTACCTGGGGAGCTCTTCACAGAGAGCCTTCCGTTCATCTTCTCAGTGCGTTCGCGAATGCCAAGCAGGCCGAAGTGTCCCGACGCGAGGGCGGTGGAATGTTCCGAATCGAATCCGATGCCGTTGTCGGTCACCTGCAAGATCACAAGGTTCTCATCGTAGATCAGCTCAACAAGAATCTTCTCGGCCTGGCCGTGATGCCCGGCATTGGTCACAGCTTCCTGCGCAATGCGGAGGAGATGATTTTCCCAGAGGCCGGACAGACGCTCGGGCTCGCCCACCACCTGCACCTGAATGGCAGGTTTCAATCCAGCGGATGCTGTGGGGACGAGAGTCGAACACATCGCGGAGGGCAAATCATGGTTCTCCAGTTCGCAAGCCCGCAAATTCCACACTGACCGCCGCGCCTCGGCCTGCGCGTGGCGCATCATCTCGCGGGCTAAATTAAGTGAGGCGAAGGCGTCGCCCGGTTGACCGCGGTCCAATCGGGCCGCAGTCGTGTCTAACTGGATGCTCACCCCTGCCATGTCCTGCCCGAGGGAATCATGCAATTCTCGGGCAATGCGAGCTCGTTCATCCAATATCGCTTGCTCGTCTAATTGTTGGCGGATGACGGAAGTTTGCTTTCTGATTTGACGCCGCAGCAGCAACACCCAGGAAAAGACCGTGAGGAGAAGCGTCAGGCTCATTGCCAACAGCCAGATAATCCGCTCCAAGGTCAGCCAGGGGCCTGCTTGTAAAAGCACCAGATCGGCGGAATCCCGCAGTCGCAGTTTAAAGGTCAGCGGCAGGTCGGCCTTCACGTTTCTTTGCTCCTTGGCCCGGAAGAGCGAGACCTCCTTGGCTCGCAAAAGCGCGACTCCAGTTGCCAGGTAACGATTGTCTGGCTGCAGGTCCGTCCAAGCTCTGCGCGCCAAGCCAGCGGGAAGCAAGGCGTGAACCGTTACATCACCGGACTGCATAACCAGCAAATGCTCATCCACCCCTGGCAGGTGTTCGATCAGAACCGCCTCGACGCTGACAAGTTCAGAGTGATGCCCTCCAGCAATCACCTGCGAGGCCGCTAATCGGTCGGGCTTGGGCGGAGGGCCTCGATCGAGGTGGCGAAAGACGGCATCTTCCAGGATGGCATACCCTTCGCCGCCCCCCGGGAACCCAACTACGTCCACTCGCTCGCCCGGAAGCAAATTCTCCGCCTGACGGCTCTGAATCCAGATCCCGTCCAATTGGTCTTGGATGAAAAATCCGATGCGAGGCACTTGCAACGTGACGGTTCCCTGAAGACGTATCCGGCCGCCTCCTTCGTTCAAATTGAATCGGAGCAAATTCTCCACGGGTCGGACTGGCAGCGAAAACGGGTCTGCAGCCGACACACGTTCAATGCGGACGAAATCCAGCGAGGGCACAAGCAGGTTCATCCCAGCCGACTGCATTTTAAAGTTGGGTTCGACCGAGAAGACTCCCTGGACACTAATCTTGGCGGCGACAAGATGCGTCAGTTTGTCCAGCGGGTAGTCGGCACCTGACGTGTGTAACCTGATACGGCCTGGCAATGTTTGGATTTCGATCACGGAGAAGGCACCCTCCGAGTACACCGTCCGGACCAGACCTGGAACCTCAACCCACTGGCAGTGCTGCGGAATTTGTGAAAAGGGGTCACTCGACAATGGGATCGGTTGAGGAAAAGACCCTTGGTCGAGGATGTGGAATTTGGCGGGGCCATTGTCCACGCCCACGACAATAGGTGAAAACAAGCCAACCGAAGTGACGCCCTCGACCTCCACAAACTGTCCTGCCTTCAGTCCCATCACCGATCTTTGTTGACCCCATCCCTTGACATGGATGCCTGCCGTGTCGTCCTGAAGGTAAGTCACAAAATTGGTGGCCTGATGGAAAGTAACGACGCCTCGAAGCCGGACCGGGTGTTGTTGGCGAGCCTCAGCAAGGCTCATTCGACGCACCTGTTGCACGTTCGTCAGGACTTGGGCCTGCATCGGTTTCTCAGCGTTTGCCGAGAATTGCTCAAGAGACAAGCAGAGCAAAACCCAAGACCAGCCGGCCACGGTACGGTACAACTGAAACCGAGCAGAATGCACCGAGGTCGTTTGCATGTTTGGCCCTGGATTGCTCATCAACGTTATGGTCCGGGTTCAAACCCACATCCAAATCCTCTTACCCATTTGAATGGCACTTATATAAGGCCCATAGCTTTCTTGCTGAGGCGTTTGCGTCGGCGA
>CAZZGS010000192.1:0-7965 GCA_964653845.1 uncultured Bryobacter sp. | reverse complement strand
GGCCTGTACTCATGAGTGCCAGAACAAAACAAGAGTGGCATTTGATGCCATAGCGCGAAGCCCATCTCTTGATAGTATATGGATCAGCAATGAATAGACGAGACCTTTTGATCACCAGTGCGGCCGCCGCCGCCAGCTTGGTACTGAACGCCCAGACTGCCCCAAAGCCCCGCCCCGGAAGGTTAAAGCAAGGTGTTTGCAGTGGTGTGCTCGGAAGAGGCTACGACCTCGATCAGCGCTGCAAGATAGCCGCTGAACTCGGCGTCACCGGACACGACCTGGTTGGCCAAAAGGACTTCCCGATTCTCAAGAAGTACGGCATCATCCCAACCATGCTTCCCGGCATTGGCTCCTTGATGCACAACTCGACAGACCTCTCCCGTCACGATGAGCTCGACAAGATGGCTACTGAGGTAATCAAGTCGGCGGCAGAACTGAAAGCTCCCAATGCGATCCTTCTCAGCGGCAACAAATGGGGCCAGAGCATCGAGAAGTGTCTCGACAACAACGAAAAATTTATCAGGCGCATCATCAAGCGTGCCGAAGACGCTGGCGTCACACTCTGCATGGAATTGTTGAACAGCAAGGTCAATCATCCCGACTACGCCTGCGATCACACCACCTACGGTGTTGAGCTTTGCAAGCGTATTGGCTCCCCACGCTTCAAGCTACTTTTTGACATCTATCACATGCAGATCATGGAAGGCGACATCATCCGCACGATCGAGCAGAACTTCCAGTACATCGGGCATTTCCATACGGCCGGCAATCCGGGACGCTATGAGTTTGATCTTCAAACTCAGGAGATGAACTATGCGCCTATTGCAAAAAAGATCGCCGACCTCGGCTACCAGGGCTGGATCAGTCACGAATACAGTCCGCGGCCGGGAAATCCAGATCCAGTCAAGACTCTGGATGCCATGCTAAAAATCTGCGAAGTCTAAGCCCCATGCAGTACTTGTTCGGATAGCTCGGTTTTTGGTCAGTTGGAAACGATTCGGACAACCACCCGGCTCGTCACGGTCGACGTGGTAGCGAGGGAAAAAAACGGCAAATTTGCCAAAGACTTCAAAGCCGGCGACTGCATTGGCACAATGCAAATCGAGATGAGCAAGATCGCGAACTAGGCGTATTTTGCCCAGAGTTGGATGCGGTTGGCCACATCAAGACCCTGGCGTAGAAATTCGTTCGCGATGGTTTCTGGTGTCTCGTGGTCAATCGCGTAGACCGAACTGATCACAGCAACCTGGATGAATTTGTTGGCCATGTAGGGGATCACTGGAATTTTGTCGCCGGTCATTTCGTTTTCGGTTTCCCCCGTCTGAACGATAGCCTGCATGACGCATTGAGCGGGGCTACCAGAGGGAAGGCGTTCAGCCATTAGCGTCGCTTGTTTGCGATTCTCCTCTGTTGGTTGCGCAATCCAATTTTCCGCCAGGGCAAGCGCTTTAATCTCAGCGTCTTTAGAAGAAGCCTTTCGGGCACAAAACCAGGCCCACCAAATGCCCTCCCTTGGCGTAATGGCATGGCTCAAATAAGCAATCGCATCTATCCATAGATGGTTCTCGATAAGAAGCTCAATGTAATGCTTGGCATTCTGGGCAAGTGGCAGTAAGTCCTTGGCCGGGATCTTGATCCGCGCTTGCTGGCTGATTTCGGTCGCGTTCTTGGCTGTCATACTCATCAACAATTCTGAAGGATCATTACCGCATCCATCGTGATTCCTGCTGGCCCAATCACGATCTTGGATCCCGAGGCTTCGATCGTGATCGTTGTCGGGTCCATAGTGATTTTGGATTCGCCGCACTTCATCTTGATTTCCAGTGCAGCTTTCTCGTAGATCTTGTTGGCCTTGCAGGAATTGGTGCCGCTTACCTCGATCTTGCGATTGCCTTTTTCGATTTTGATGATCTGGTCCTTCTTCTGGACCGTAACGGTGTGTTGCTCTTCGATCAACTCGTCGAAATCCTTTTTAGCGTGAAGATAAACCTGCTCTTGACCCTTCTTGTCTTCAAAGCGGAATTCATTGAAGTCGGCAGACCCTCCACCCGGGCTCGATCGCGACTTGAAGCCCGACTGCGTCTTGTTGTCCGGCAACCCGTACGGCGGCATTTGCTGGTCGTTATAGACTCTCCCGGTGATGATTGGGCGGTCCGGGTCACCTTCGAGGAAACTGACAATCACTTCCTGTCCAATACGCGGAATGGAAATCTGTCCCCAATTTGCGCCGGCCATCGTGTTCGAAATCCGAATCCAATGGGAAGAGTTGTCATCTCTGTTGCTC
This sequence comes from uncultured Bryobacter sp., assembly GCA_964653845.1. Classification (GTDB taxonomy): domain Bacteria; phylum Acidobacteriota; class Terriglobia; order Bryobacterales; family Bryobacteraceae; genus Bryobacter. Next base: position 5,681 of record CAZZGS010000192.1, on the reverse strand, counting down.
TTGCGATCCCAATGAAATTGTACTTTCACTCTGCCGTATTTGTCGCAATGGATCTCGTTGCCTGCGGGTCCACATACAATCGCGGTCTGTACCCCGTGAATCATCGGCTTGGGGTGAATGCGAGCCGGTCGATAAGGCACCTTCATCGGGATTGCCGACAAGCTAAGCCGTGCAGTGCTGTTCTCGCCTCCTGGCCCGTCGTCCATCACGCTCTGCCTGCACTCGATGCTGCTGCTAAGGGCGATGTAAGAAGTGTTCACCTGTGCATCGAAATGGTCTTGAACCTCGAAGCGATAGCCCGGCAACAGCGTAGTTGAAATCGTGTCCAACTGAATGATTCTGAGGTTGACTTCCTGCTCCTCCAGCCGAAGCCTCGCATACCGTTCACCATCGCTTTTGGTCGTGTAGAAGCCGGGATAATCGTACACTTCGGCCATACGCTTCCCCGATGTGGATGCAAGCAAGCTGACAGAACTCTTCTCGAAGTTGAAATCCTGAAATGTCATCTTGCCCGTGTGTATAGAAACCGATTGCTCAAGGTTGTCGATGACGCCTCCAGCAGCTCCAGCCACCGTCCCTTTCCCGTAAGGAAATTTATGCAAATGTGGACTGTTCTGGGTTGCCGAGTTGGTGTCGACAAATACCAATTGGTGACGCTGCTCGGTGTGTTCAAACCAGTAGAAAATCCCCTCTTCTTCAAGTAGCCTGGAGATGAAATTAAAACTGGTCTCACGGTACTGAACCGTAAATTCCCTAACCGGCAATGTAGCCTGCACCTTAAATTCGAAATTGGTGACGCCGTGTTCCTTGAGTACCTCTTTCACGATGTCAACCGCTGTCTTTTTGATGAAGTGCCGGCAGTCAGTCTCCAGATTGAGAAACCATAGCGAGGGAACTACAGTAGCTTCCCAGAAGTAGACTGGCTTGAGTTCTTGTTCGACACCTAGAAGTTTGGTTCTCTGGATAAGCCCATGAATGATTCGATCGGGAATACCATCCCGCCGCACCTTGATGACGATTGGCTTCCGAAGCAGATCTTCATCGTCGATGGACTTGTCATAGGTAGCCATCATCACCCGGTAGGTGTACGTATTGGAAACAAACTCGCTCCCATCGAGGGTCATCAAGGCGAATTTATCTTTCCCCAGATGGGGGATGAGTACTTCGTAGGGGAATTTTTCTTGCTTGATTGGCATGGCGTCGAACCTATATTCTATAGATATAGCGCCACCTGTGGGGCAAATGGGTCAACCCGTCTAACGAATAGCGATTCGTACCGGATTTGCCTCAATTCCAGAAACGCGCAGCACAATGTCGACGCCGCCACGTCCGGCCAGGCTGCGGGGAATCTGAACGTTGATCTGATCCACGCCTGGAAATTGTCCCTGGTTGCCGGCAAAGGCCACCGGGGCGTTCACACCCCCAACCGTGGCCGTAACCTGGTTGAGCGCAATCCGGTTGCGAATGCCTGTGCCATAAAGCAGCAGAAAAATCTGGTCACCGTCAGGGCCAAGGTCAATCGGGTTCGGCACCAGTTGGCCATTTTCTACTGTGACAACAGCTTCCACTGTTTGAACTCCCGCACGCACCCGCAGGACGTTTGCCGCCGCCAGATTTGGCCCGGCCATAAAGACCGAAGGAGAAACGCGCCGAATCGCAACAGGCCCAGTCGACAAAGTTCCCGATCCGCTGGCAATTTGCACGCTGGCTGTGATGTTGGTGTCTTCCGGGTAGACCTCAGCCGGAATGAGCAAGTTCACCTGACTTGGTGAAACGAAGGCAAGCCGGGCCGGATAGCTGTTCCCTAAGGCATCTCGTATTCGGGCGGTTGTTCCAGCCAATGATTCAGACCAGGTTACCGATTCTGTAGATGCTGTCGATGTCGCAAGGCCAATGCCATAAACCGTCACAATACTGTTCGGCGCTGCCGGGATCGACTGGGAGCTGGCAGCAGACACAACCGTAGCGTTATTCTGGGCGGGAAAATTCGATGGTAAAAGCAAAACAAAGGTTTCCGCCCCAGGCACAAGCACCGCGAAGTCGGTCTTCTTGTCATCGTTCAGTTGCACAGGAATTATCGAACCGCCGCCAGGTATGGTGAGTGCATTCCCAAAGCTCCCGTCGCCGCGTCCACGATAGAAGTTGAGGTTGCCCGCGTTGCTTGAGTTGATCGCATCCACGGTGCCGTCTCCATCGGCATCATGAAACAACAGGTTGTTAATTCCGCCAAATACGGTGCCTTCCCGGTACCCTCCTCCGGCTTGCCCAAGCTGGATTCGCACTGTATCGAACGACAACTGTGGCACCACGCTGTAGACGATATCGGGGATCTTGTCGTTGTTCAAGTCGGTAATGGCGAGAATACTGCTACTTGCATCCGGGATAGCAACCGTCAAAACATCGGTGGGCGCACGAAAACTGCCATCGGCTTGTGCCAGATACTGCACGAGAACTGGCCGTCTGCCGTTACGTACGCTAAGCCCAGTCCCGGTCATCACCATAAGATCACTCAAGCCGTCGCTATTGATATCGCCCAGGATTGCATTGAGCACTCCATTGGGAGCTGCTAAATTTACAGCCGGCCGGAACGCTCCATTTCCGCTACTCACCAGCGCATGTATAGCGTTACTGCCAACGAGGACGATGTCAGTGCGCTTGTCGTTATTGAAGTCGCCCGCAAGTAGCCGATAAACTACGAAGTCATTTGTAGGCTGATCCCAGATGCGCACCGGGGCCGCGAAACCGCCGTTGCCATTGTTGATCAGAATCGAGCAGGTCGCTCCATTTCCCGTGCTTTCAAGGGCGATGATATCCGGGCGGTTGTCTCCATTCAGGTCGGCCACCTCAATCGCATTGGGCTTGATGTTTCCGATAAGGGCCGCGCTAGTATAGTCTTGGCCAGAACGCAGTCGAACCCAGAGTCCACCAACACGCCCAAAAGTGCCGTCTCCCGCGGCAATGATGTCGGGTTGGGAATCGCCATTCAGATCAGCGACACGCACGCTTCTGGCAAAGCCGGGAAAGCCAACTCCGGCAACACTATTGAGCGATCCGTCCGGCTTGAACGCGTCTGCTACTAGTGTGTATTCTCCACTGCCCGGATAAATCAGAAAACGCCTGGAGACGCCGTCATCGACAAAGTCGAATCCGGTCTTGAATCCAAATCCTCCACCGTGAACCGAGCGCCTGGTAAACAGTCCCGCACCGTTGCCTGCGTGAATCGAAGTAAGCCCATTGCTCAGCTTCACGATGGCATCGAGCCGGTTGTCTCCATCTGTATCGGTCACCGCAAGATAGCTCGGGACTTCCGGAAGCGGAGAAGTTTGAACGGCGGCAAATCCACCGTTGCCACTGTTTAACGCGGTCATCAGCAGATTACGCGAAGTTGGTACTGTGGCAAGGATCAGATCGCTACGGCCATCGACGTTCAGATCCCCAGCCACGATATATTCGGCGTCTTCGGGAAGTGCCAGCCGGGAAGGTGCCGCAAAGTTACCACTACCAGTGTTGAGAAAAATCAGTACTTCTTTCTTGTCGCGAAGAATGCCGGCGATATCCGGCAAACTGTCATTGTTGAAATCGGCAACAAAAAGGGAATCCACCCGGCCGCCAGCCGGAAGCTCCCGAGCCGCAGCGTATGTGGATCGCCCAGTCGCGGCAATGATGGAGATGCCACGAAAGTGGCCGACGATGAAATCGGGAAACCCGTCGGCATTGAGATCGCTGGCAACCACCGTGCGCGGGTCTCCTCCGGCGGGAAGCAATCGGTCCGCTTCAAAGCTATTGTTCGGCCGGCCGATCCGTAAAGTCATCGAGCTTCCAGATCTTGGCGGCGTCGCAGAATCAAGGATCCCATCTCCGTTAAAATCTCCAGTCGCGCTGTAGAGATTCATAGTCGCCGTAAAGAACCTGCTGCTTGAGATCTCTCGCTTCGGTGGAGCTTTAGCGGGAAGCGTAGGCAGATCTGAATCCAGTGCACCCAGCAACGTGATTAGGTTTGTAAAGGACAAAGCCTCAATCAGCGTCTCGTAGGGCGGCGACCCTCCGTAGCAACGTAGCTCATAGTCGAGCCCAATTTCCACCCGTTCACATCGCAATAGCTTTCCTCTCATCAGGACCTGTCGTGTCCCCGTCAACTCGGTGAAGACAAACTTACCACACCCGGCCAGAGTGCTCAGGAGGGCAAGCGCAGCGATTCTTAAATGGAGGTTGTTCATTCTATGTACGTGCCAATTTGTGCAAAAGCATCACGATCTTATTGCACTGGGAAATGCGTTAAACGAGGGGCCAACCTATACTTCGTGATCCGAATTTTTCAGTGCACGCTGCTTCTTTGCTTTCTGTCCCTGCTCCCAGCGCAGACCTTCACCGCTCGCCTGGCCGGAACGGTGCTCGATCCTGCCGGCGCGCCTGTTGCTGGTGCCACGGTTGTTGCAACTCAAGTGGAAACAAACGCCACCAAGTCCTCAACAACCGATGCCACTGGAGTTTATGCAATTCCGATTCTGCCTCCAGGGCTCTACGAGGTATCGGTAACCGCCGCAGGTTTCCAGAAAAAGATACAGAAGCAAGTTTCGCTTGGGATCAATCAATCGGCAGCGCTTGATTTTGGCCTTTCTTTGTTAAGCGTGGCCACCGAAATCCAGGTCAATGAAGAGGCTCCTGTCCTGCAAACCGAGGCGGGTAACGTCGGCACCACAATCAGCTCTCAAACCATTGATGAGTTGCCACTCGTCCAGCGCGACGTCATGGCTGTAGTGAGGCTGGCACCCGGCGTAATCGCCAAAGGTCAAGTGGGCGATGCTCGGGGTGGCAGGGGAGTCTTCAATTCCAATTTCTCCGTTGGCGGCGGAAGAACCTCTACCAACGAAGTGCTCCTGGATGGCGCAGTGAATACGATTGGAGACTTTAACGGACTCGCCTTCAGCCCGCCTCCAGACGCAGTGCAGGAGTTTCGCGTCGAGACTAATAGCTTTTCTGCGGAGTTCGGCCGCACCGGCGGAGGTGCCGTCAACATCGTCACCAAGAGTGGCGGCAACAAGTACCACGGCACCGCCTATTACTACCACCAGAACGACTTCCTAAACGCCAACAGCTTCGTCAACAATCGCTTTGGCACGCTGCGGCCTGTCCTGCGGAGGCACCAGTATGGCGGCACGGTTGGCGGCCCTGTTTCCATTCCAGGTTTCTATCGAGGCAAGAACAAGACCTTCTTCTTCACCGCTTTTGAAGGCCGCAGAGAAAAGGATCCCGTGCGTAGCGTCACTAGCGTACCGACTGCACTAGAACGCAAGGGCGACTTTTCGGAGACTCGCTTCCTCGGCGCAGCCGGCGGGCAACTGATTCAGATCTACGATCCCAATACCAGTCGCATTGTGAGAGGCGTCCGATCGCGCGATCCATTTCCTGGCAATGTAATTCCACGCGACCGCTTCAACCCGGTGGCCTTAAAAATGCTGGCTGAGTATCCAGACGCCAACCGCACAGGCAGCTCCATCACCGGCCGGCAAAACTACTTGTTCGCTGACAATCGCGGCTATTCGCGAGATCTCTTTACCACGCGCGTCGACCACATCTGCAACGACCGACATCGCCTCTTCGGTCGCTTCTCACAACAGAAATCTCTCGACACGCAGCCGAGCGTCAAGGTGCGCTTCACCAACTCCAACAACACCAAAGAC
>CAZZGS010000191.1:0-7967 GCA_964653845.1 uncultured Bryobacter sp. | reverse complement strand
CTACACAGGCCTTCACCACCATCGACGGGATCCGCAAAGGAGGCGCCGCTCCTCTGCCTGCCAACCTTATGACCATCCCGCGCACCCTTGTCAACGACAGCTTCCGCTCACCCTTCGCCGAGCAGTTCAGCCTCGGCATCCAGCGTGAACTCGCCGGTGGCTTCGCCATGAATATCGGCTACATCGCCACCAAAGGCACGGCCCTCTTTCAGAGCGTCGACGGCAACCCCACCATCCCTGGCTCTGGCGGCACCCAGCGTCTAGACAACTCGCGTGGTGTGCTTCGTCTGCGCGCCAACACTGGATCTTCCAGCTATCACTCACTCCAGACCTCGATTGAAAAGCGCTTCTCCAAGGGCTATCAGTTCTCGGCCCATTACACCTGGTCTGCCTTCATCGACGACCAGAGCGAAATCTTCAACGCCTCCGTCGCTGGCGAAGTTGCCGTCTCCCAGGACAGCTTCAACCGTCGCGGCGAAAAAGGCCGCTCCACCTATGACCGTCCTCACCGCTTCTCGATCAATGGCATCTGGGAGGTCCCTTTCGGGCGTGACCAGAAAAAGATAATCTCAAACGTCATCGGCGGCTGGCAGCTTGGTGGCTTCCTCACCTTCCAGTCTGGAGCCCCCTTCTCGCCTCTGGCCGGCAACGACCCGGGCTTCCGCCTCTCCGGCATCGACGCCCTGATCGGCAACGCTCTGCGCCCCAACGTCGCAACGAATATCGACATCTCCAAGGGGAAGGTCGAAGACCTCTTCGCTGTCCGCAGCACGCTCTTCAGCGCTCTCAGCACAGCAACGCCGATCGGTAACGCCGGCCGCAACATCCTGCGCGCCGACGGCATCGCCAACGTCGACATGGTGCTAAATAAGAAGATCCGCATGCCCTTCGAGGGTCATGTCATGAACTTCCGCGCCGAGTTCTACAACCTGGCGAACTCCCGCGACTTCGGTATCCCCAACGCCACCTACAACGCAGCGGCCTTCCTCAACCAGTGGAATACCAACGGTGGTGGCCGCCGCATTGTCATGCTGCTCCGCTATCAGTTCTAGACTGCGACCTTAAGAAAGCCCCCCGCTCGAAGGAGTGGGGGGCTTTTGCTTTGCCGACATCGACATTTTTGATTAGGTCGATACCCAATCACGCAATGCTCGCTTAATTTACAAAGCCTTGATCGCGGTGGCGAAAGCTGTTCCCTGCTGCCCTCCACTGGTTGACATGCGCATGAGGCAATTCATCTAAGGCCAACGCTGACTCCCGTGAAGCAACGCGATCAGTTCCAAGCCTCCCCGCTTCACTCGATAAACAATGAAGTACGGTGTGCGCGGTATCACCAGTTCACGAGTTCCTGCCATCCGACCCGAACGCCCCATCTCCGGTTGGGTCTTTAACAGATCCACTGATGCGAAAATTCGCTCAACAACCGAATCGGCAGCAGCTTTCGAATCATCGGCAATGAAATCCCAAAGATCCTCAAGCTGCAATAGTGCCTTGGGCGACCAAATCTCTTTCATCGAGGGGCCTTGCGATTGTCCTTCTTACTCCATGCCTTGGCCAACTGCCTCACCTCATCGCCAGCCACGCCATTGCCCTTATCCAGCTCGGAAATCCCGGCCTGAATCTCTCCAATCTGCCAACTTTCCAACTCAATAAATGCAGCCAGTGCTTCTGCCGCCAGAAACGATTTTGACCGCTGAGTCTGAGCAGCCAGCAGCTCAAGTTTTCTCTTCGTCTCAGAGTCAATACGAATGGAAAGCGTCTCTGTGCTCATATGTATACATTATCTCACAATGTATATGGATTTTACCCCAGCCACTCATTCAACTCATGGCTCTGAAGCTCAATGGCCCCCTGCTGCGGCAGCGCGTCCAGCGGCAATCCCGCCTTCCACACCGACACCTGAAACTTCACCGGTTGCGTCGTCCCAATCGAACGCTGCGCAATGCGCATCTCGAACAGATGATGATAAGCCGCCTTCACTTGTGTCCCATCGTGCGGCCCGCTTTCAAACGTCGCGCTCAACGGCACCGTCACATCGGTCGAGTTAAACTGCAACCGCAATTCCGCTCCCCGCAACGTATCTTCACAACCCTTCACGAAATCAATCCGCACAAACAACCACGCACCATCAGACCCATAATGCAACTCCTGGATCAGGAACTTCTGCCCGTGCATCGCCCCCTGGCGCTGGTCGATTGAATAAGACCCCGCGCCCATCCACTCAAAGTAACTGGAATCCTCACCATCAATCACCGGCTGGATCGGCCCGCGTGGCGTCTGGTGATTCGCCTTCACATCCATCTTGAGAATCGGCCGCGATAACTCCTCCGGCGGATTCAAGCTCAGCGCACGATACACATTCGCCAAATGCTCCCGGTAGAGCCGATCAAAGTCCGCCCGGTTGGCCGAAGAATGCTCCGGCCCATACCACCAGTTCCAATCGCTGCCCTCGGCAATCAGCAACTCCTCAAATGCAAGCGCTCTGTCTTCCTCGCGAACCTGGTCCTTAACCCGGTCGTAGGTCTCACGAGCTCGCAACAGATACTCCCAGGCCTTGTTGTCTTCCTCAGCGCCGATCCAGATATCGAAATTCGCACTAATCCACGAAGCCGGAAAGATCTTGTCGATCTTCTCGGCCGGTACCTTCGTAATCGCCTCCGATACCGTCAACGCCTCTATATTCTTATCCTGCTCGATCTGCGCGTAGAGCTCCTTGAGGAAGGGCCGCCCCGACAAATCAAAGTACTCCCACGCATTCTCGCCATCGAGAATAATCGGCACCAGCGCGTCCCGCCCGGCCCGCAAAATCGGCGCGCAGTTCGTCCGAATCGCATTCAGAAAATGATCCGCCGCCTCACGCGCTCCCATCCTCGAATACACAAAGCCAATCAGGTCGCTCAGCGTATGATCGCGAAAGAGCCCGTGCATCTCATGCCCGTCCTGCTTCCACAAATAAGGCCGGTAGGTAAGATCAGGCGTCGCCGCCTGGTTCAGCGTTCGGGCCAACACGCCGTTGTCGGTAGCAAACCACTTAAACCCGGTCTCCGCAGCCAAATGCAGCGCCTCGTCAGACACCGATCCCTCGCTCGGCCACAACCCCACCGGCGCACGCCCAAACTCCCGAGTCATGTAATCGCGAGATCGTTCGAGCTGAATCCGGGCATCTCCCGGATAGCGAAACCGCGGCGGCAACGGCACATACGGGTGCGCAATCTCAGCCACATTGGTATCGCAAACCAGCGGCAGAATCGGATGATAAAACGGCGTTGCTGAAATTTCGATCTGCCCGGTCTTTGAGAAGTCACGATACACCTGAGCCACCATGCCAAGCTTCTCCAGTTGCTTGGCCGCCAGCATCGCCTGATCGCCGGGAGAATAATCCCGCTCCCGCTTCACCAGATCCTGCAGATCGGAGTCGCTAGCGAAAAATTCCTCATCAAACCACGCCAGTTGCGACAACACTTGCAAGTCGCGAATCGCTGCGTCATTGAAGGTCCGCAAGCCTCGTTGCGGATTCTCATCCACCGCCTTCCACGCTTCATACAACTCTGCATAACGCGGATAACGATAGATCATTCGCTGCACATTGGCCTGAAAGAAATACCGCAAGATAAACTCGCGCTCCCCATCGGACAAGCTCGACGTATCCTTGTTGGCGCACCGCAAGAAGGGGTCCACAGCCACCCCACGCGCATACTCATCCAATTGCACCAGCATCGAAGGCACCAGGTTAAAGGTCTGGTGCACCTGAGGAAAATCCTCCAGCACCTTCACCATCCCGTAGTAATCCTTAAGCGCATGCATGCGCGTCCATGGCAGCTTGTACTCATTCGATACCAGGTCCTTATAAAAAGGCTGGTGCATGTGCCACACAAACGATACGTAAATCTTCGGCATCCGGCTTAACGGCCTCCAAACAGAGACCGTACTGGCGAAGGCGGAGTTCCGCCCTTCAGGGCCAGCCACAATATCTGGTTCAATTCGTTGTCATCGATCTCATCGGCTTCATCCCAGTCCATACGAGCGCTTCTTGCCGCCAGCGTCCCCGCTGCCGGATTGCGCTCGTCCAGTGGATGCTGGGGCGTAAGCGCTGTATAGGCACCCATCTTCGGCTCTTTGGCAAAGGCTCGCGTCATCGGCGTTGAACTGGCGTCATAGACGGTCATCGGCCGCAAGCCGAGCAACAGCTCCATCGTGCGCAGTGCAGAAGTCGTGTTGTACATCGTCGAATCAATCGTCCCGCGTCGTGTATACGGGCTGATTACGTAAGCCGGCGAGCGGTGTGAATCCACATGGTCCGCGCCATTCTGCGCATCGTCTTCGATCACAAAAATCGCCGTCTTCGCCCAGAACTTCGACTTCGACATCGCCTCCACCAGCATCCCCAGCGCCATATCGTTATCGGCCACCTGTGCCTTGGGCGACAGCTTGTTCGCCGACAAACCCGACGTATGGTCATTGCCAATCTTCAGGGTAATGAAGTTCGGCATCTTGCCTTTAGCCTCGAACTGCTTCAGTTCTTCAATGAACACCTTCACGCGGTCGATATCCAGATAATCAAGGTCAAAGCCCCGATACTGCATCGCCGTATGAGGTGCCAGTTGCGGGTCATAGATCTGCGCGATCTGCCGCCCATTCTCGGGCTTGGCGAGGTTCTTCCCCCACCATCCGTAATTGCGAACGCTCAACCCAGCCGCCAGCGCACTATGCCAGATTCGGCCTGCCGGTGCATTCGCCGCCACCTCTCCACCCTCGTAGTCATAATGCTTCCGGCGCCCGCCATAAGAATTCGGCCACATCCGCTGCACATAAGCCGGAGCAATCGCCGCCGTAGACCAGTTATGCCCATCCGCCGACACATCGGCATTTACATAGAAGTTATCGAGCAACACAAACTCTTCGGCCAGCTTGTGATGATTCGGTGCCACGTCGCGCCCAAACAACGTCAGCGACGGGTCGCCATTGCCTTTGCCCAGATCACCGAGTATCTGGTCATACGTACGGTTCTCCTTGAGCACATAAATGACATGCTCAATCGCACTAGACTTCTGCCCCACCTCGGCCGGAACCACGTTCGATGACAGCGTATTCTCCCGAGTCTGTTCGTCGCGATAAGGAGAATTCGACTTCACGCTAGCCGTATAAGCCGCCATCCTCTCCCCGTCGAGGCCACCCACAACTGAGATCGACCCGCGCTGCAAACGTCCCACGTAAGCCACGGGTGCTCCCCCCAGATGCAGCGGTGCAGGCCGCTTCAAAGGATTCGGCCCATTCACGGAATTTGGAAAGCTGCGAGCCCCGCGGCCGTTAAAGATCAAGAGCCGGTCCTCACCAATAGAACGAGCCGCGATCGGGTACCAGCCAGAAGGAATGAAGCCCTTAACCATTGACCTCTTCCCCTCCACCTCAACTGACGCGACGGCATTCAGATCGGAACAAACCACATAAAGTTTCTTCTGATCCGGGCTCAACGCCAGCGCGCTAGGCGTCGACCCCAGCGCCTGCAACGGCGTCATCGAAACATTAATCGTCTCCACCACACTCAAGTCCTTAGACTCTGCCACCCCAATCACATGCACTGAATTCGTATTAGATGAAGCCACAAAGATCCGGGCCGCCCACGGCTGGGGGCTCTCTTCTTCAAGCACGGTCTTGGCCCCGCGCCACACCATATCCATCGGCGTCGCACCCACGCGTACACGCTGCAGAATGACTCCATCAGAAGCCTTGTGATGCAACACCGCCGCATCCCCCATCACCGACACAAAGAAGCTCTCATTGTCCGGGTGCACCAGAATCCTGTACGGCCGGCGCCCCGTCTGAAAACGCTCAATCACTCGGCCACTCTGCGGATTGATCACCGCAATGATATTCCGGTGCAGCATCGCGACATAAAGCAGACGTCCATCAGGAGACACAGCCACATCGCCTGTAAAGTCTTCATGCGTAGGCGCTGCTTCGGTCAACTTCCAATCCCCAGCACGCGTCAACTCACCATTCGCACCCACACTCAGTGCATATACCATCGCCTTCGATCCGCCACCCACATATAGGCTCTTCCCATCGGGAGAAAAGGAAAGCCCAAGCCACCCGTCGGGCAACTCAATTCTAGACACTTGCTTCAGGGTCGCCGGGTCCAGCATCACCACCGACGGCATGTTGTATCCACCATGCAAAACCGCCATGAATTTTTTGTTCGGCGACATCACACTAGCCATCGGGAAAGTATCGGTCTCGATCTGCGACCCCGCCGGCCGCACACGCCAGCCCGTAGGCAACAACACGCTGCCATCCTCTTGCGGGCCAACCACTTTCATTCCCTCGGGCTGCGAGAACAACGCGCACACCCCGATAATACCCAGCGCTAGAATCGGAAACACAGGGTTCCAACGGTTCATGTTTATTCCTCTTTGTACTTAGTCCCGGTATCGCTGTGCGATCGGGAATCTGCGGCCAATGCCGAATGCTTTTGAAGTCACCTTCAGGCCCGGTGCGGCCTGTTGGCGTTTGTATTCGTTAAGGTCTACCTTCCGCGCAATCTCTCGCACCAGATCAAGCGGCAGATCTTCCCGGCTCGCAATCTCAACCGGCGATTCAAAGCCCTCAATATAGCCCTTCAAAATCCGGTCGAGCACATCATAAGGCGGCAACGAATCCTGATCGGTCTGATCCGGCCGCAACTCCGCCGAAGGCGGTTTCACAAACACATTCTCGGGGATCGCATCCCCCAGCCGCCGGTTCGCAATCCGGCACAAGTCATACACCAGCGTCTTCGGTACATCCGAGATCACCGCCAGTCCACCGCACATATCGCCATAGAGCGTGCAATACCCAACTGCCAGCTCCGACTTATTGCCGGTAGTGAGAACAAGAGCCCCAAACTTGTTCGACAACGCCATCAGCGTCAATCCACGCAAACGGCTCTGTATATTCTCTTCTGTCGCATCCGCCTTGTAACCAACAAACAATGGAGCCAGCGTCGACATCATCGTTTCATAGCCCGGTTGAATTGACGAAACCTCAAAGCGCACGCCCAGCCGCTCCGCCATCGCCCGCGCATCGGTGAGTGAATGGTCTGACGAGTAAGGCCCAGGCATCCCCACTCCAATCACATTCTCTTTGCCAAAAGCTTCCACGGCGATACAAGCCACGATCGAGGAATCAATCCCCCCAGACAACCCAATCAGGACTTTCCGAAATCCACACTTGGTCACATAATCCCGAGTCCCCAGCACCAGGGCTTCATAGACCGCCTCATTCTCTTCGAGGTGCGTCGCCTTCATCTCCCCCTCACCGGTGGCAACATCACAAAGAATCAGGCTCTCAGCGAAACTCGGCCCTTCGGCAATCACTCGGCCCCGCGCATCCATGGCAAAGCTCGAGCCGTCAAAGACCAGGTGGTCATTACCGCCGATCGAATTGACATAAACGCAAGGCAGCCCATGTTGTTGGGCGATGGTCTCAAACAATTCCCGCCGCAATGCCCGCTTCCCTTGTTCATAGGGGCTGGCATTGATACTCAACAGCAACTGCGCCCCCTGCGCCTTCAACTCTGAAATCGGGTCACGCTCATACAGCCGTTCGGCAAAAATCTGCTTCTGGTTCCAGGTATCCTCGCAAACGGTAAGCGCAACGGGTACGCCCTCAATCAACAACAGTGATTGCGACTCAGCAGAGTAAAAATACCGGCCCTCATCAAAGACGTCATAGGTAGGCAGAAGCATTTTGGTCTGCCGAAACACTTCCTGGCCCCGGTGCAGTACAACAGCGGAATTCAAAACCTTCTTGCCAACAGTCTGGTGTGAAGGAGCAACCGAGCCGATGATGATGTGAAGCGGCAGATCCGCCGTTTCTTTTGCGATCTGCAAGACTTCAGCCTCAGCGCGATCGAGAAAAGAAGGCTTTTCCACAAGATCGCGAGGCGGGTAGCCGGTCAGACAGAGTTCAGGAAACAGCACAACCTGTGC
>CAZZGS010000190.1:0-7971 GCA_964653845.1 uncultured Bryobacter sp. | reverse complement strand
CTCCTGAACCTTCGTCATTCCGACCCCGGCTTCAAGGCAGACTATTTGCTCACCTTCAAAATCGACCCTTCGCTAAACGGATAACACCCCAGGCGTGATGGCGTAAACGCAAATTCCCGAATCAATTCCGTCGGTGCCGATTTCTTCACTTCCATGGGTTTTCCGATTCTTATGGGCCGTAAGTTCAATTCAGCAGATCAATCAAATTCACTCAAAGTCGCAGTAGTAAATGAAGTCTTCGCCAAAGAATACTTCAACGGCGATGCCATTGGAAAACGAATCGGCTACGGCTACAAGAAGGACGGATCTTTGAACCTAGAGCTCCAGATTGTCGGCGTCATCCGCGACGGCAAACACGCCAACATGAGGGAAGAAAAGCCCACTCGTTTTGTCTACACACCCTACACTCAAGACGCATCTATATAGGGGATGACCTTCTACGTCCGCAGCGAGCGAGACTCTGAACAACTGGCTGCAGAATTGCGCGCAAGTTTACGTCGCATCGACGAAAACCTCGCCATGTTCCGCGTCCAAGCAATGGCTTCGACCATCGAAAACAGCCTCCAAATCGAGAGGTTAATATCGATGCTCTGTTCCGCCTTCGGCCTCTTGGCGACTCTACTGGCTGCCATCGGACTCTACGGAGTCATGGCCTACAACATTGCCAAACGAACCCGTGAGATAGGCATTCGCCTGGCCTTGGGGGCAGAAAGATCCACAGTTGTTCGAATGGTAATGCAGGAAGTGGGTTCAATGCTAGCCGTCGGCCTTTTGATCGGGATACCGCTAGCGGTAGGTTTGGGTCGCTTTGTAGAATCTCAGCTTTGGGGACTGAAAGGATGGGATCCTGTAATCCTGACCGGTGCCAGCATTTTCCTTGGCCTCGTCGCTATTCTGGCTGGAGCTATCCCGGCCTGGCGAACAGTTAGTGTGAATCCAGCCATCGCGCTACGAGGAGACTAAGTATCCCCAGTGCAAGTGCGTTCCAGGCAAAGATATCGCCAGTCTTGGAATATATGGTTGTCTTGAACGCAGTAGCATATTGAAGTCGCCCGGCAGCCACACGGTAAGGCGGCAACTCATCGATCACCCGGCCTGCAGGGTCAATGCTCGCCGTGAAGCCGTCGTTGGTTGGACGCAGCAACCATCGTTCATTCTCAGCAGCCCGCATCCGCGCCAGCATCAAGTGCTGGTCGCGAGCCGCTGATTTGCCGAAGTAGCCATCATTCGTGAGATTCACCAAGACTTCCGCACCTTTAGAAACATAGGCGCGAACATGATGCGGAAATGCTGACTCGTAGCATATGAAGACCCCAAGCTTCCCGGCTGGGGTCCCAAAAACTTTGATCTCTGATCCCGCCTGAAATGTCCCAGCTTCTTGAGATACCTTGCCTACGATCGCATTGAAGACAGGCGGAACAAACTCACCAAACGGAACCAGGTTCATTTTGTCGTAGGTCCCGCCGGGATCGCCCGTTGCCGTCAGCATTTGTGCTGTGTTGAAGGGATTACCGTCCTTGTCGAAGCGAACAGTTCCAAACAAAAAGGGCGCCTCGCTAATGCGGGCCAGGCTGGATACTTGATTGCGAAACGCAGCATCCGTCTCATAGTAGAGGCTCGCCGGAACTTCCGGCCAAAGCAGCAAGGAGGCCTTTCGGTGTGATCGGTCCAAAGCCCCATTGAGCGTGATCCGTGCCAGCCTTTCATACACTTCATGGATCTGCACATCTGTCATCCGGCCGTCTTCCGGAATGTTCGGTTGAACGACGAGCGCATTCATGTCTCCAGCCTTGACCTCAGGAAGTCCAGGCAGCAGGTAAAGCACCAGCAACGGCGCACACCACGCAAGTTGCATACGATCCCAACGCAGATACCAGGAAGCGACAGAAGCCGATAGAAGCGCGAAGACGAAGCTAACGCCATAAACCCCAAAGATAGGAGCCAGCTTCATTGGGACGCCCATATCTGTCCCGGCATTCCCAAGCAGTAACCACGTGAAGCCAAGTTCAGCATGAGTGCGCTCAAGTCCAACGTACAGCAAGGCTAGGGCTGGAGGTGCCCATCGTACTCCAAAAAGGTAACTTGAAACCGTCGAAAAGACTCCCATATGCAAACCCTTCGCCATAGCAAACAGCACGAAGAGCAGCGTTGCCAGCCACCCGGGCATACCGCCATGTTGGGCCAGCGTTTCGCGAATCCAGTAGCAGGTTCCACCCCACTGTAGGATGCCGGCCAACCAGCCCATCAGAAAGCGCTGCCTGGCTGAATATTCTTCAGCCGCAGCGATCAGCAATGGTGTCAGCGCAAAGGGTGCAAGAAAGGTCAGGGCCGGAGCCGGCTGAATCAGAACCAGCAACAACCCTGTCGCCGCTGCCAGGATGTATCTAGCTTGAAGCTTCATGCGCAACCAGATCCGCCATATAACTTGATCGTACGAAGGGCCCGGCAAACACTGCGCGGAATCCAATCGACTCCCCATAGGTCTTCCACTCTTCGTACTCGGCAGGCTCGACGTATCGAGCGACCTTGCGATTGCGGCGTGTTGGCTGAAGGTATTGCCCAATTGTCGCGATGTCAGCAAGTCCTTCCTGCTTGATATCTCTCATCAACTGTCGTACTTCTTCATGCGTTTCCCCCAGCCCAACCATGAGTCCAGACTTGGTCAGGATCTCGGGGTGGGACTCCTTGGCGTAGCGAAGCACCTTCAAGCTTTGTCCATAATCAGCCTGCGGTCTCACGCGGCTGTAGAGTCGTGAGACTGTCTCCATGTTGTGGTTGTAAACATGCGGACCAGCAGCGAGTACACGTTCTACCGCCGACAGGTCGCCGTTGAAGTCTGGGGTAAGCGTTTCCACTTGGGCATCGGGCAAAGCTCGGCGCACAGCAGCGACGGTCAGCGCCCAATGCGCAGATCCCCCATCTGGCAGTTCATCGCGATTCACGCTGGTGAGCACTACATAACGCAACCGCATGGTTGCTGCTTGCGCAGCTACATGCTCAGGTTCATCAGCATCCAAATCAAAAGGAGTCTTGGCTTTGGGGACGCTGCAGAACGAACAGCCACGAGTACAGAGGTTTCCGAGGATCATGAATGTGGCTGCACCACGAGAGAAGCACTCATGAATATTGGGGCATCTGGCCGACTCGCAAACCGTATGAAGATTCAGCCCTCTCAGTTCCCGTTTGAGTGCGGTTACGGCCTGGAATTCAGATTGAGGTTTGCGTAAAAAATCTGGCAGCCGGGGATGAGCCGGCTGCTTCTCGATTTGGACGAGCATGTATCTAGTCTAGTAGCTGCGCGGGAAGGGCTTGAATCCAAGCGCGTCCAACTCGCCGCGTGTCTTGCCTTGCTCTGACTTCTGAATGGGTCCAACAAGGACCCGGAAGATGTTGTCCTTATCTGTTGGGGCAATCCAGATGTCAAATCCCTTGCCCTTGAGAACCTTGGCAACGACATCAGCTTCGGCGCGGCCAACGGCGGCCACTTGCAGGAAGAGGCTTCCTTTCGGCGGTTCACCGGATTTGGTTGAGGCAGAAGAAGTGGTAGCCGGCTTTGGCTCAGCCTTCTTTGGTTCGGGTGCTTTCTCTACAGGCTTTTCAACTGGTAAGGGCTTTTCGACTACCGGTTCTCCAGCGGCGCTGGACTTTCCGGCGCTCTTGTCGATAATGATCGGGGTGGGAGCTGGGCTAGTGTCGATAGTCTTTCGTGCACTCGCGACCTCAGGTGTGGCTGGCGATGAATTCTTTCCGAGGATGTATCCCATGACGAAGAACACCCCAAGGAGTACTACTACGATGAAGAAAACACTCAGTAACTGGCGGTTTCCAAGGACAAGCTCGAACTCGCCTTCTTCGTTGCGTGGCATATGACTAGGGTATAACGAGCGGCAATCATTTTGGGGAAGAATGTTTCAAGCGATAATTCAAAAATGATGGTTGAACAGTTAAGGTCCTGGATGAAGTCCGGTCAGCCAATGCCAGTTTGCAAATTGGTTGGTATGGAAGTAGATCACGTTGAGGAGGGTCTTGCGCGGTGTTCTATGGTGGCTGCAACGCAGCATTGGAATCCATTTGGCACTGTACACGGGGGTATCCTTTGCGATCTTGCGGATCTGACTATGGGTATGGCATTTTTCACCACGCTGAATGAAGGTGAAGCATTGGCGACGATCGAATTGAAGATCAACTACTTCCGTCCGGCTCGGGAAGGGAAGCTCAGTGCAGAGGCGAAGGTGTTGCATCGAGGCCGTTCGACTGGCTTTGTCGAATGTGTGGTCACCGACGATGCAGGCAAGTTGATTGTGAAGGCTTCCTCTACCTGCATGGTTGTCAAGGACGAGCGAGCGGTGGCGGTGTTTCAATGCTAATCAGAAAGGCACGGGTCGAAGACGGGGTGGCGATCGCGGCGATTGCCGAGGCAGTTCGCTATCGAGCTGGCGAGGCGGATCCCACAAAGGGTTATCTGGTTTTTGTTGGAACGCCAGAGGAATACTCGCGCCGTCTTGAAGGAAACGCTTCCAGCTATGTTGCTGAGGTCGAAGGTAAGGTGGTGGGGTTCCTGCTTACGACTCAGAGTTCAGATGACACCGCTACTCACATAGCAAGTTCACTGATCTTTAGCGACAATGCCCTTCTGATCGATCAGATCGGTGTCTTGCCGGAAGTACGTGCTGCCGCTCCCATGTTTGCCTTGATGGTTGCCGAGGTGCAGCCTAAGCGGATGACGGCCTGTATTATGCATGGGCCACTATTTAATCAGCGCAGTGTTGGATTTTTTAGAGGCAAATGCGGCTTCCAGTGCATCGGTGAGTATGACGAAGGCGATGGATTCTTATGGGGGATTTATGAATGTAAAGTTCTTTAGCTTCTTCTTGCTGACGGTTCTGGCTGCCACCTCACAGGTGCGGCTTGAGAGAATCGCGACGACGATCTCACTCTGCACCGATATTCAAAGCGCCGGCGACGGAAGCGGACGTTTGTTTTTGGTGAGGCAGAACGGCACGATAGCCATCTGGCGGGATGGTCAGGTATTGCAACGGCCTTTTCTGGATATTCGTTCGAAGGTCAGCACTGGCGGGGAACGTGGGTTATTGGGGCTCGCCTTTCCACCGAATTACAAGGACAAGAAGTGGTTCTATGTGAACTACACCGACCGGAGTGGAGCGACCGTGATCTCACGCTATCAGCTAGTCGGGAGCGATCCGGATTTGGCAGATTCGGCGAATGAGCGGATTCTGCTTACGATTCCGCAGCCATTCTCTAATCACAATGGAGGGCAGATCCAGTTTGGGCCTGACGGGATGATGTACATCGGCATGGGGGATGGTGGCAGTGCGAATGATCCTGAAGGCAACGGGCAGAACAACCGGGCGCTGCTGGGCAAGATGCTTCGGATCGATACTGAGTCGAATCTGGCTCGGTATGAGATCCCGGCAGACAATCCATTCGTGAACAATGCGGGCTATCGCCCGGAGATCTGGGCTACGGGTATGAGAAACCCGTGGCGCTTCAGCTTTGATCGCAACACAGGCGACATGTTTATCGCCGATGTCGGGCAGAACCGGTTTGAGGAAATCAACTTTCAGCCAGCGGCTAGCAAGGGTGGTGAGAATTATGGATGGGTGACGATGGAGGGGAATGAATGTGTTCGAGCCGGGTGCAATCGGGCCGGCTTGACGTTGCCGATTTGGGTCTATCCACGGACCGAAGGGTTGTCTGTGACCGGAGGGTATGTTTACCGGGGTGCCTATTATTATGGGGATTTTGTTACCGGGAAGATCTGGGCACTCCGAAGGCAGGGCAATGCCTGGGTGAATGAGTTGGCCTTTGATGGAGGGCGGGCATTTTCAATCTCGACGTTTGGGCTCGATGAGGCTGGGGACTTGTATGTGGCCAACTACGGGAATGGCGAGGTGTTCCGGGTAGTGCCGCCCACTTTCAGCAGCGCCGGTGTTGTCAGCGCTTCGAGCTTTGCTCAGGGGATGACCGCCGGTGGGTTGATGACTGTCTTTACTCGCAATGTGCTTTCGAGCAATGGGACCTTTGTTGCTGGTTCTTTGCCGTTGCCACGGAGTCTGGGTGGGATTCAGGTGAGGGTGAATGGGAACCCCGTACCGCTGTTGGCTGTTGTCCGGAATGGGGATAACGAGCAGGTCAACTTTCAGGTGCCTTGGGATTTGCAGCCTGGGACGAATGCCCGGTTGCAGGTTGGGTCGAGCGAAGTGGTTGAGATCCCGGTGGTGGCGGTGGCTCCGGGTGTCTTTGGCTTGAATGCTACCGATGCTCTTTTGATTAGTGGGTCGGACTTCAGTCTGGTGACTGGGGCGATTCGCCGTGGGGAAACCTATGTTCTCTATGCGAGTGGGCTTGGGTTGATGGACTTGCCGGTGGCGGCGGGTGAGGCTTTGAGTCAGGTGGCGAGGATCCGGAGGGCGGCAAGCCTGCGGATTGGCGGTGCGGTTTGTGACATCGATTATGCGGGTGCGGCACCGGGTTTTGTCGGGGTGTATCAGGTGAATTTTCGCCTTAGCGGATCAGTGCCGACAGGCTTACAGGATCTGCTGTTGAGTGTCGACAGCGTGGATGCGCCGGTGAGAAAAGTGTTGGTCGCCAACTGAAATGCGCTAGCGTTCACGAGACCTCTTTTTGGCTTGTCGCTCTTCTCGCTCTTCATCGTCGATGTCGATGGAGAGGGGTGAGAATGCAGTGTTTTTGGGAGCAGGGTAGGGTGTGTTCCAACCCTTGATTTGACCCCAGACTATGCGATTGAGCTTCTCGGTTGGGGCGGCGTCAGGGACATTGAAGTTCATTTTCGCAGAGTCGATTGCGGCCTTGCGGGCGGGTCCTTTGAGGGCGCTTAGCTTTGGGTTTGTTTCGTACAAATCCTGTTTGGGGATCTCTGCGGTGAAGGGCGTCAGGTCGGGCTTGGTGGTGAAGCTGTTGCGCATGTCGTGGGCGATCAGGTCAAAGAGTGACATGGTGGGAAGGCCGAGGATGAGCTCGATCGACTTGAGCATGGATTGGTGGGCGTAGAAGGTGGAATCGATGTGGCCGCGGCGGGCATAGGGGCTGGCAACAAAAGCAGTGGTGCGGTGGCCGTCTACGTGGTCGACTCCATTTTGAGCGTCGTCTTCTACTACGAAGATTGCCATTTTGGCCCAGAATTTGGACTTCGAGAGGCCTTCTACGATCTGGCCGAGAGCGAGGTCGTTGTCGGCGACCATGGCTTTGGGGGTGGAGGCTCCGGGTGTGGCTCCGTTGGTGTGATTGGAGGGGAGTTGGAGGAGGATCAAGTTGGGGAGTTTGCCTTCCTGCTCGTAGCGCTTGAGATCGGCGAGAAAGATCTGGGCGCGGGCGAGGTCGGGGATGTTGGTGGAGTAGGCAGGGAAATTGGCGGCGAGGATTTTGTTTAGAGGCTCGATGGGGGCGATCGTATTCCACATTTTTGTGAAGTCGGCACCGGCCTTCCAATCCTTAAGCAGCTCGGCGCGAGATTTGCCTGGGGCACGATTGGAGCCAGCGTATTCGCCATAAACCTTGACGGATTTGCCCTTGGCGAGGGCGTAGTCCCAGATGAAGCCTCCTGAGGAATAGGCCATGGGATCGGAGCCGTCGAAGGGATAGCTGCGGCCTTGGTATCCGGGCCAGAGGGCGTACTCGACTTCGTTGGCCTGAGTGACCCACTGGTGGCCGTCGGCACTGTTGCCGCCGGTGGCGAAGAAGTTGTCGAGGAGGACAAATTCTTCGGCGAGCTTGTGTTGGTTTGGAGTGACATCGCGGCCGAACATGGTGAGGGTGGGATCGCTGTTGCCTTTGGCGATGTCGCCGAGGACCTGGTCGTAGGTGCGATTTTCTTTGATGATGTAGACGATGTGTTCGATGGGAGAGGGTTCGCCGGAACGGGCTGGGATGGGGAGAGGGGTGGCGTTGCGGTTGGCTATGCGGGTTTCCGTTGCCCCGCCGGCGAGGCGC
>CAZZGS010000189.1:2462-7983 GCA_964653845.1 uncultured Bryobacter sp. | reverse complement strand
ATGACATATCTGAGGACGAGAACAACGCCTACATCTTCATGGAATATGTGGAAGGCGCGACTCTCGACAGCTTTTCGCGCGGCATCCCGGTCAGCGATTTGCTGGCTATTCTAGAACAGGCGGCGGAGGCCCTCGACTACGCGCACCAAAGGGGAATCATCCATCGGGACATCAAACCGGGGAATTTGATGTTGAGTGGGCCGCAACTGAAGATTACCGACTTCGGTATCGCCCGGCTCCAACATCGGGATTCGACCCAGAGCGGGAGCCTGATCGGTACTCCCAGCTACATGAGTCCCGAACAGATTGCCGGCGGTGCGATTTCTGGGGCAGCCGATCAATATGGGCTCGCCGTGGTTGCTTATGAGTTTCTGGCCGGGGTGAAACCTTTCGAGACTGATAACCTGGCGAACTTGCTTTACCGGATTACTCAGATGCCTGTGCCGCCGGTGGCCCGGTTGAATGCTGCCACCAACCAGGTGCTGGCACGGGCCCTATCGAAGGCCCCAGAGCATCGATACCCCAATTGCGCTGCCTTTGCTAGTGCCCTCGAGCATGCTCTTGGTCTCGAAGGCCCGCGGCATACGCCGCAGCGCGATACCAGCGGTGACGAACCTACTATGCACGTTACGGGCGTCGATGCGCCTGACGAGCCGGTGATCGACGTCCCGAAACTTGTTCCGTTAAATCTCCCTCCACCGCCGCAACACTCGCGCTGGAAGCCGGTCGCCGCGACTCTTTTCAGTGCAGCCTTGCTGATTGGGATTCTGTGGTTCAGCTTCGGTCGCGGCACTTCGGTTCCGGTTGCGGCAACTCTTCCTCCTGCAGAAAACGGTGCCGAAAAGCCCAGCCCGATGGGCCAGACGCTTGAAGCTCCCGTGGTGAAAACAGATCCTGTTCCGGAAGTGAAAGCCCCGGTGGAAACGAAGACGCAGCCCGGCGAAACAGTTGACATAGCCGTACATGAGGTGGCTTTTAGCTCCGATCCTGCGGGAGCTGAGATCCTGGTAAACGAAGGTAAGCAAGACCGTTGTGCCAAAACCCCGTGTTCGCTTGAACTGCCAGCCGGAGAGTATCAGTTGACGGCAAAGTTGCCTGGTTTTGATGATTTAAGGAGAAAATTGCAAGTTCCCTCGCAAGATCAGGCCTTCTTTGAATTCGAAAAACTTCAAGGAACCGTCATCGTGAATTCCAATCCTTCGGGAGCTGCTGTACAAGTCAATGGCCGCGACACAGGACAAAAAACACCGGCGATGCTGAAACTTTCTCCAGGAAAATATACATTAGAATTAGTTAAAGAAGGTCTGCCTGCCCAGTCGCAGGAGGTCACGGTGCGTAACGGCGTGATTCAGACACTCGCAATCCAGTGGAAATAACGGAATCTATGTCCTCAGAAAAAACTCTCGCCCGCCGCGCATTTTTGGGCGCCTCAGCCTCAATCCTGCTTCCCGGCCAATCGAGCCCTGTAGCAACTCAGACCGCTGACGCCAAGTCGAATCACATGATTGTTCACTCGCGAAAGCCCGAAGATCTGGAAATGCCGCTTGAGGGATTTCTGCAAGCAATCACTTCGACAGACATGTTCTATGTGCGGAGTCACCACTACACACCTCAAGTGGATGTCGATACGTTTTCACTCAAGGTAGGCGGTGAAGTGGGAACCCCATTGACGCTCTCACTTAAGGAACTGAAGAAACTGCCGAAGATTGAACTGGTGGGTGTGATGGAGTGCGCCGGCAACGGCCGTGCCTTCTATACACCCCGGATGGCGGGATTGCAGTGGACCAATGGGGGGGTTGGCAATGCCCGCTGGGCCGGAGTTCGCCTGGCAGATGTCTTGAAGAAGGCAAATATCAAGTCCAGTGCCAAACACATCATGTTTGATGGGGCAGATCAGCCAATTGGGACGATGCCAAAGTTCCAGCGTTCGATCCCTGTCAAAAAAGCTCTTGAAGCCGACACGATGCTCGCCTATGACATGAATGGTGTAGGGCTTACTGCCTCTCATGGTGCACCCTTGCGCGTTGTGGTGCCGGGCTGGGGCGGTGATTGCTGGGTGAAGTGGCTTACCGGGATTCAAGTGCTGGATCGTGAGTTCGAAGGCTTCTTCATGAAGACGGGCTATCGTCACCCAGGCAAGGGAGTTCCGCCCGGGACAGCGGTCGATCCTGCGCAGATGAAACCGGTCGAATCGATTCACGTCAAGAGCGTAATCGCAACCCCGAAGGACAACATTGTGATGGCGCAAGGGGCTTCGCGCATTGCTGGTGCGGCGTGGTCCGGGGATGTGCCGCTTGCGAAGGTGGAAGTTTCAACCGATGCCGGCAGAGCCTGGGCGCCCGCTCGCCTCACCAGTTCCAATGGTCGATGGGGTTGGCAGACTTGGGATTTTGCCTGGAATCCAAGTCCAGGATCTTACAAGGTGATGGCCAAGGCAACTGACGCCAACGGCTATTCACAACCTGCCGAGCAGGAGTGGAACCCTAGCGGCTACATGTGGAATGTGATTCAGACCGTCCGGGTAGAGGTGATGCCAATGACCAGCGCTTCCTATCGCAGCAGTTGCCTTGGCTGCCACAATGAGGATCTCATGAAGGGGCAAAAGCTCACTCGAGGCCAATGGGAAAAAGAAGTTGAGAAGATGATGCGTTGGGGTGCCCAGGTGCCCGCCGAGCAGAAGGCAAGCTTGGTCGACTACCTGTCGGCGCGCTACAAGCCCTAATCGTTAGAATCGTCAATCGAGAGAAACGGTGCCGCACCTAGCAGGCAGATCAGCGAATCGGTGATTTCCGGTGTTCGACCGATTTGATAGCATTGGCCGAATTCAGTTACCAAAAAGATTGCCGCCAGAGCCATTGAGGCTTTCAATAAGCTAATCCCCGAGTGGCGGCGAATTTGACGCAGCGTATACCAGTACAGGAAACACTTCAGGCAAAGTGTTCGAATGGCATCGCTGCGGGAGGTTTCAAAGGTTGCCTGAAAGGGGATCCATCCGAAGTCTTGAACGGATGAGGATTCCCAGCGGAATGGCTGTAACTCTCTGTACGCCAAGAGTGTGATTGCGATTGCCACGAGCCACTTAGGTGGGATTGAAACTTCGCGCCAAACCAGCATGATGCCGATCAGGAATCCGAGCATGGAAGCGAGAATTTCAACCGGAATCGGATTACGACTCCAGAGGAAGATTTGCCCAGGCGTAATGAAAAACAGAATCGAACCAAACCAGAGGGTCGATTTGCGGCTATGGTTCTCCGACCAGAGTAGAACTACAAATATAGAGAATGCAGAAATTTCGAGTGATTTCGCCGTAACGTTTGGCCAGCCCAGAGTGGCGGTTGATATCCATCGAAGCTGGCTCAGCCTGAGAAGCGGCACAAATGGAAAGAACTGCACAATCATCCAAAGCGACACCAGTAGAAACGTGCCTCTCAGGGTGATAAAGCGGCGAAGGTTTCGCGTCAGGAGTTCTCTGTCGAAAATCGGCAGTTGAGTGAGGAGCATGCCCAGGTAGGCACCGACGGAGTTTAGAAATACATCTCGCAGCGATGAGTTTCGGCCCGGTATGTAAGCCTGCAGAATTTCGACTGCCATGGATAGGCTGAAAGCTCCGAAAAATGCGAAGAGGAAGCCCGATTTGCTGTGGAAAAGGATTCCACACAAAATGCCAAGCGGCATGAAGAAATACAGATTCAGCACGACATCGAGCCATTGCCCCCTGTTGTCAGGGCCATTCCATTCGAGAATGATTGAGTGGTCTGATGCGAAGTGAAACGGATAGAGCGTGGCATAAACCATCAGCGCGACGACGATAAGCAGAAAGGAGAGAAGAGGATCCTTATGCATCGTTATAAGCGAGGATTTCCTCGATTTTTCTCGTGTGGCGTTCTGTATGCTCAGCGGTAAAGTGGAACCATTGGCGAAGTGTGAGAGGACCGAGAATCGGGTGCGGCATCACTCGGCTGTCGAATGCGTCATCGGCTGCCGCTTCCAAAGCAAGCGTATTGGAACGAGCTTGTTCGAAGGCAAGAAGCGCGCCGGGCCATTCCTTAAAGCGGCCGGAGGGGAGAAGCAAATCTGGCGCGGCGGCTCTGCTGGCCAAGGTTGGGATCCTGGTTTGAATCAATTCAGATTTTTGATTGTTCTGCGCCAACAAATCTCCAGTGGCTTCGGGTTGACTCAATGTACGCTTAACCCCAATCATTGACCCGCGTTCTGAAAGGGCGAGATGCTCTACTATATCGGCAATCGACCAAGTGTCTGCACCGAGTCTCGCTGTTGCCTGTTTTGCACTCAATGATTTGCAGAGATTCAAGAGACGGTCGCGGGATTTGATAAGCGTGTCGGTCATAAATGGAGAAAGGAGCCAAAGTGGCCCCTTTATTATCCGATGATGACGTTGCTGGAGTCAGGCCTTATGGATTCTGACTCTTCCTCACCGTCGAACTGAGTTCTTCCATCACGCGCACGGCTTCGGCCTGATTCTCGTTCTGTCGCATTATGCTCGGCCCGGTGAGTTCTACCGGCATTGAGGTGATCTTTAGGAGATCCAATTGGAACTTCATGTGTTCGAGAACTTCTTTTGCTGTTTCCATCTTTGACTCCTGAATCATTGTTGTCCTAAACCCCTATCGGTCTATAAATGAAAAACCTGAAGGGAGAAACATATTGTTGTTTTGAAGGCATGACCCGATGAGGCTCTTAGAACTGGTTGGGCGGGGCGTATTGGTGGGCCAGTTTGGTGGGTCAAGTTGAGGAGGAAAGGAGGGGTTTGTAAAGCGGTGATCAACCCTGCGTTCTGTGAGCCTCTTGGTCATGTCTACACTTGTCTTCTTTGCATCTGACCTGCCAAATTCCAAGTTGTTGAAAACAATAGCCCCGTCCAAATCCAGTTCCATTCCGGTTCGTCCCTGGTTCATTTTGAAACTCCCCTTGACTATCTACAAGAGTCATTTCAGAATGAATGCATGGGAAAACCTTCCGATCTTCTTCAGGGCACTCTCGACCTGCTGATCTTGCGTACCCTGGCGTCGGAGTCAATGCATGGCTGGGCGATTGCCAACCGAATCGAACAAGTGAGCGGCAAGATTCTACTGGTTCAGCAGGGCAGTCTGTATCCGGCCTTACATCGCTTAGAAGAGCAGGGCTGGATTGGCGCTGAGTGGGGCGAAAGCGAAAACAAACGGAAGGCGAAGTTCTATTCCTTGACCGCAGAAGGCAAAGCGCGGCTTGAGCTGGAGCGTGTGCAATGGGAGCGGCTGAGCGGCGCGATCCAGCTTGTAATGGAGAAAGCGTGATGCGCAAACTCTGGCGTGCGCTTTTTGGCGGGTATCAGCGCGACCGCGAGTTAAATCAGGAGTTAGCTGCGCATCTGGAAATGGAAATAGAGATGCGGGTGAGTCGAGGCGAAAGCCGGGCAGAAGCCGAACGCGGGGCACGGTTGGCGCTGGGGAATCTGACTTCTGTGGCCGAACAAACACGGGAAAGCTGGAGTTTTGCGTTCCTAACAGTACTGAGGCAGGAC
>CAZZGS010000189.1:0-2452 GCA_964653845.1 uncultured Bryobacter sp. | reverse complement strand
ACTTCAATTTGCGTGGCGCCTGATGCGGAAGAGCCCGGTGTTTACACTAGCTGCCGTTGCTAGCCTCGGGCTTGGCATCGGCGCGAACACTGCCATTTTCTCGGTGTTTGATCGCGTCTTGCGGGCCCCGCTGGCCGTTAGCGAGCCAGAGGATCTATACCAACTGACGATTCGCACATCTACCCACAAGCCAGACGCCTACACCACTTCCTACTCTTATCCTTTGGTGTCTGAGATTGAATCCAAGACCACATCCGTTCAAGCTGCAACCTGTTCCACCAGTTGGACTGCGAGCTATCAGGCTGCGGGCAGTGCCCGGCGCATGGGGATCGAGATGGTTTGCGGCAATTTGTTTGAGCTGCTTGGCCTTAAGGCGCAGTTTGGCCGGCTGATCAGCAGGAGCGATGGGGCGAATCCTGTGGCTGTACTGGCCCATCATTTTTGGCGAAGTGAGTTTGGGGGCGACCCCGGCGTCGTGGGACGCAAGATCGAACTGAACCGGGTTCCTTACACAGTCATTGGTGTAGCCCCGCCAACTTACTTTTCTCTGTATAAGGGCAACACACCCAAAATCTATATACCCGTATTGACGGATGGCCTGAACAAGGGTAGACCAAGCGAGACGCCAGTTCGTTCCATGTGGTGGCTTCGCATCCTTGTCAGGCGTAAGCCCAGTTCCACACCAGAGCAGATGAATGCAGAGCTCACTCCGCTGATTCGCGAGTATTGGCGCAGCAGCGAAACCAAAGTGAGCGACTTTCTGGATCGTGAAATCAAGAGTATGCAAGTAGCGGTGCTCTCTGCCGGACGGGGGTATGATCAGGCACGACGTGAGGCCCAGTATCAAGGGGCCTTCCGCCTTCTGCTTGCCGTGGTCGGGGTTGTGTTGCTGATTGCCTGCATCAACATCGCGAACCTTCTTTTGGCGCGAGCCTCTGCACGCCAAAAAGAAATTGCCACGCGCCTTGCCCTCGGGGCCAGCCGAGGCCGGTTGGTAAGACAGTTTCTTACCGAAAGCCTGGCCTTATCTTTGCTTGGTGGATTGGCAGGACTTTTCCTTGCTCTTGGCCTTGAGCGATTACTGATGGTAGAAGCTTTCGGCGACAATGCCTTGGTGCTGGTACCCGAAGGGCTACCTATGAACCTGCTATTAATTACTCTCGGCTTGTCTCTCTTTGCTGGCCTTTGCTTCGGACTCATACCGGCACTCACCTCGGATCGTCAAGGAACTCGTGGTGGCAGTCGCTTTACAGGTCGCAAGTTGATGGTGAGTTTTCAGGTTGCTCTTTCTGTTTTGTTGCTCAGTGCCGCCGGGCTTTTCTTACAGACGCTGGAGAACTACCGCCGCATCGACTCGGGCTTCGTCAGAGAGAATCTGGTGACGATGCGATTGACCCCGGTGCCAGGACAAAGCAAAGAGGCTCTACTCAGTTACTACGGCCGTGTGGAGCGAGAACTCCAAGGCTTGCCCGGTGGCGGCAGTGCTTCGATGAGTTCGATGGGGCTGCTGGTGGACTACCAGTGGAGCAGCGGCATTCATGTTGTTGGCGTATCGATTCCAGAAGGTGAGGCCGGGCCGCTACGCAATGCCATAGGGCCAAACTTCTTCGGCGTGATGGGGGCAAAGATGCTTGAGGGGCGGGATTTTGTCGAAAGCGACAATCGTGCGGAAGCGCCGCTTGTCGCGATTGTGAACCAAAGCTTTGCCCGTCGTTACTTTGGGATGGAGTCTGCCCTGGGGCGGCAGATTGGGCCTGGCATGAGAACGGGTGATTTGGCCAAGCACTACACCATCGTTGGAGTTGTTGGCGATCTGCGAGACTCGAGAATCAATGTCGCACCGGAACGGTATTGGTACGTCCCTCTAGCCCAACAAAACCGAGTGGACAGCGTCGACGTATATTTGCGAAGCAGTGCCTCCGGTCCTGGTGTAGCCACTGTGCGAGCCGCCATTGCGGGGCTTGATCGAGCCGTGCCAATTTCTGAGGAGGGAACGGTTGAACTCGCAGTGGAAACACAATTGCGCCAGGAGCGCCTCGTGGCTCGACTGTCAGCCTTCTTTGCTGCAGTAGCCTTATTGCTGGCCGTGGTCGGGCTCTACGGCGTGATGGCCTATACGGTGGAACGCAAGACCAAGGAGATCGGGATCCGCATGGCACTGGGGGAATCTCGCGGTGAAGTGCTTTGGAAGGTAATGCGGGAGACTTTGCTTTATGTCGGTGTCGGTGTCTCGATTGGAGTACCGCTGGCAATCGGTTTGGGCCGCCTGGCAGAAAAGATGTTGTTTGGGGTCAAGCCTGTCGACTGGCTATCGATTGGTTTGGCCGTAATCGCGATCACTGTCTTTGGTCTACTGGCAGGCTTGGTGAGTGCTCGCCGGGCTGCCTCCATTGAGCCGCTGGCAGCTCTCCGTGTAGAATAATCGGCGTGATCTCCCGCAGAACCCTTATAC
>CAZZGS010000188.1:0-8020 GCA_964653845.1 uncultured Bryobacter sp. | reverse complement strand
TTGACTGCGGAATCCCTTCAGTCTTTCAACCGCCTCATCGACGCCCACTTAGCGCCCCCTGCTTCAGATCTCTTGCCATGCGCTCTATCGTATCCAACACTTCGCGGCCCGGGGTGGTTTCGATGGCGCGAACAAAGGCACTGCCGACGACGACGCCATCAGCCACGCTACCGACTTCAGCGGCTTGCGATGCGCTTGAAATTCCAAAACCAACGCCCAGTGGCAGCGACGTAAACCGGCGGAGCTTCTCTACGAGGGGGCCAACCGAAGATGACACCTGCGCCTGTTCACCGGTTACGCCTGTACGCGAGACAACATAAACGAAGCCAGAGCAATATTTCGCAACGAGTTCCAGTCTTCGATCGGTGCTGGTTGGCGCCACCAGGAAAACGGTATCAAGGCCAACGCCCTGCACTGCAGCGACGAAGGTTTCGGCTTCTTCCACGCTCAAATCGGTAAGCAGGAAACCATCGATCCCAACTTCTTTGGCGCGCGCCGCCAGCTTGTCGAAGCCGTAGCGCATAACAGGATTCAGATAGGTAAAGAGGACGATCGGGATCTCACTGTGCTTGCGTATCTCGTGAGCGATTTCGAGAACCTTCTCAACGGTCATACCCGTCGCAAGAGCGCGTTCGCTGGCTCTCATGATCACGGGCCCGTCGGCGATCGGATCACTGAAGGGAACGCCAAGTTCTATCACGTCGGCACCACCGCGCTCGAGAGCCGCGACGATCTCGACAGTCATCTCGGGGGAGGGATCTCCAGCCGTCACATAGGCAATCAATGCAGGCTCATTCCTGGCCTGCAACTCATTAAAACGCTGGCTGATGCGAGTCAGAATCAAGCTCCTTGAGGTTTTCGCGATAGATATCAATGTCCTTGTCGCCACGGCCACTGAGGTTGACGAGGATAATCTCGTGGGGGGACATCTGAGGGGCGCGGACGAGTGCTTCAGCCACGGCGTGTGCACTCTCCATGGCCGGGATCAGGCCTTCCATGGTTGATAACTCAACGGCGGCCTTGAGCGCGGTTGCGTCATCGCAATCGACGTATTCGGCCCTTCCAATGTCGTGCAAGTGCGCATGTTCAGGGCCGATCAATGCGTAATCGAGGCCAGCCGAAATGGAGTGCGTCAGGGCAACCTGGCCGTCATTATCCTGCAGGAGGTAGCTGTATGCGCCATGAAGTACACCCGGCGCACCGCCGCTAAAGCGAGCTGCATGCTCACCTGTTTTCTTACCCTTGCCACCGGCTTCGACTCCAACCAGCTTTACGCTAAGGTCAGGAATAAAAGCATGGAAGAGACCAATCGCATTGGAACCACCGCCAACACAGGCGATTGCCATGT
Source organism: uncultured Bryobacter sp. (assembly GCA_964653845.1). Classification (GTDB taxonomy): domain Bacteria; phylum Acidobacteriota; class Terriglobia; order Bryobacterales; family Bryobacteraceae; genus Bryobacter. Next base: position 6,672 of record CAZZGS010000188.1, on the reverse strand, counting down.
CGGGCAAGCGGCCTTCCCGCTCTAGCAACTGTACACGCGATTCGTCGCCAATACAGCGGTGAAATTCGCGGACCATCAGCGGATATGGGTGCGCACCAAGGGCCGAGCCGAGCAAATAGTAGGTAGTGTCGACATTGGTCACCCAGTCGCGCATCGCTTCGCTGATCGCGTCCTTCAATGTGCGTGAGCCATTGGTGACAGCCACCACTTCGGCTCCGCAAAGCCTCATGCGAAATACGTTGAGCCGCTGACGGCGCATATCTTCTTCGCCCATGTAAACGCGACATTGCAGGCCAAGCAAAGCGCAAGCCGTCGCAGTGGCAACACCATGCTGCCCTGCCCCGGTCTCGGCAATGATGCGCTTCTTGCCCATCTTGCGGGCGAGCAGCGCCTGGCCTAGAGCGTTGTTGATCTTATGGGCACCCGTGTGCAGCAGGTCTTCGCGCTTGAAATAGATCTTCGCCCCGCCCAGCTTCTCACTCAATCGCTTCGCATAATAGAGAGGCGTGGGCCGGCCGGCATAGTTCTTTAGTAAATCCGAGAGCTCAGATTGAAACGCGGCATCGGTCTTGAGGGCCAGAAAGGCCTGCTCCAGCTCTTCAAGCGGCGACATCAATACTTCAGGAACGTAACGTCCCCCATAAGGGCCAAAATGGCCTCCAGCATCCGGTACGGTCAACATACTGCGTCAAACTCCTTCCGCGCCGCTTCAATAAACGAGCGCATCTTCGTACGATCCTTCTTGCCAGGTTCAGACTCAATCCGAGAACAGGCATCCACGCCCCACGGCTTAAGGCGACGGATCGCCTCGCCCACGTTGGTTTCGTCGAGGCCACCGGCGAGAACAATTTTACCTTTAAGCCCCTGCACGAGGTTCCAATCAAAAGCTTTGCCCGTCCCACCTTCAAGTGCGCCAGCAGGAGTGTCGAGCACTACGGCCTCGGTGTGTTCTGAATCCAATCGCTCTTGAGTTAGAGGCCCTTCCACAGCAATTGCTTTCCAGATGCGCAATCCGTCGATCGAATCCATTTTGTGCAACTGCGCGACGTCCAATTGAAAGGTCTCCATCAATTCGAGAACCTTTGCCGGGTCTTCATTCACAAACAAACCCACACGCCAGAAATCATCCGGCAGGTCGGCAAAGAAAGCGCGGTCCTTCACATAGCGCGAACTGCCGGGCCAGAAGTTAAAGCCAATCGCATCGGCACCGGCGTCCAGTGCAGTCAGCGCGTCCATTGCGTTGGTGATCCCGCAGACTTTTACGATCAAGCGACCAACTCCTTCAGCGCCCCCGGATTCTTCATCAAGCTTTCACCTACGAGGAAGGCCTGGTAGCCAACCGCCCGCAGGCTTTCGATATGCTCGCGAGTGAAGATGCCACTCTCGCTGACTTTGACCGCCGTAGCCGGAATGGCGGCAGCCAGTGCGATTGAGGTTTCGAGGTTGACTTCAAAGGTACGCAGGTCGCGATTGTTGACTCCGATGATCGTCGCGCCACTTTCAATAACGTGCGCCAGTTCATCGGCATCGTGGACTTCGACAAGCACGTCGAGGCCGAGCGATCCAGCGAATTCGCGCAGGCGCCGCAGACTGCCTGTATCGTGCAGCGCTGCGATCAGCAAAACAGCATCCGCCCCATGGGCAGCCGCTTCGATGATCTGGCCTTCTTCGAGAGTAAAGTCCTTACGAAGTACCGGCAAACCGACAGCTCGCCGCACCGCAACGAGATCTTCGAGCGAGCCCTGAAAGAAATCGCGGTCCGTCAAAACGCTCAACGCTGCCGCTCCGCCCAACTCATAGCTACGGGCGATGTCTGTGGGTCTAAAATCATCGGACAAGAGGCCGCGCGAGGGCGATGCCTTCTTGATCTCGGCAATGATTGCCGGTGAAATCAGCGAGCGAATGCGAAGGCTCGAGGCAAAGCCCCGTTGCTTGCCAACCAGATCCGCAGCTCTACGCTCCAGTTCTGCTCGTCGAGGCCGTAGGAGCACAAGCTCTTCCCGCTTACGCTCAACGATCTTTGCCAGAATATCTGGAACATCCATTTACATGTACTCCGGCACTGCGATACCCAGCGTATTGAGGGTCTTCTCAAGCTGTTTCGCAAAGTGCATCGTCATCCACAACAACACATTTCGACGCGCTTCGTCGGCTTCATCGATAACGCGATAGTCGTGATAGAACTTGCTGAAGCCCTGGGCCAACTGAAAGGCGTATTTCGCTAGCGCCGCCGGCTCGCCGCTATTCACGGCGGCTTCGAGGACGCTCTCAAGACGCGATACATCGAGCAATAGTTGCCAGAGGTCTTCTGTCTCAAGCACTGTTCGCAAAACTTCTTCAGGCAGCACGGACTTGAAGTCCGGAAGATTGGCTACCTTGCGCAAGATGTTATTTGCCCGCACTGCGGCGTACTGCACATAGGGGCCAGTCTCGCCTTCAAAGCTGAGTGCTTCCTGCAAGTCAAAAGCGATGACACTGGTACGGGTGAACTTCAGCAGAAAATAACGCAGCGAACCGACGGCAATCTGCTCGGCCACTTTGGCGCGGCTCTCTTGCGACTTCCCGGCGTGCCTGGAATCCACCTCAATCTGCGCCCGCTCGATCAACTGATCAATCAGGTCATCGGCCTTGACGCCCAGGCCCTTACGGCCACTCATCTCGACAGTGGTCTTGGCTTTGTCCTCTTCGCTCAGCTCGATGCCAAGCTCGACACAAGTACGCGGAGTCAGCGCCACCATCTCGTAGCTGAAGTGAATGCTCTTGTCGGCCTGATTCTGGTAGCCGAGAGCTTTTAATCCCGCCACCACAACGTCCTGCAAGTAGCTCTGCCGCGAATCGATCACGTTAAAAACGCTGGTGCCGCCGCCAAACTGAACTCGTTCCGCACCCTCGCGAGTTGCCTGCGACACGTAGCAGACATGGCCATCGGGATAAGTGCGCAGCTTCCGGTAGTAGAAGTCCTTGCCGAGCAAGCCAAACTTCCAAAGCTGGTAAGCAATGTCCTTGCCGACGTAGGTTACGGTGCCGTTCGAGCGAACGATTACCTTTGAATCTTCCTCGCCCGCATTCTCACGGAAGGCCGACCCGGGCATGACCCAACACCCCTTGTTCTTGCCTTCAGTCTCAAGGTAGATTGCCTGCTTGTCTTTGAGCAACTCAAAGCAATTTGCCCAGAACTTGAGGTGCAGAATTTCACTCTCACGCGGCAGGACATCGTACTGGATACCCAGGCGCAGCATGGTGTTCAAATGGCAATCGACAATGGCATCGGCAACTACATGACCCATCTCGGAAAGCGCGCCCTCACCACTCTCGATCGAGTGGAGTGTTTCGGTGCGCCAGCCCTTGACTTCTTCCATCTGCGCGACCTTGGAGTAGAGGTCCCAGCAAAGGTAGTCAAAGCGCGGCTTCTTTGCCATTTCTGCTACTTCGGCCGCTGTCTTCTTCTCGACAAAATGAAATGCAGCCACGACGTCAGCCACCTGAACGCCGGTGTTGTCGATATAGTTTTGCGTTTCGACGCGAGTCCCCATCTCCTTCATCATCCGGACGAAGGTATCGCCAAGAATGGCGTTCCGCAAATGCCCGATGTGCGCGGCCTTGTTCGGATTGATGTTGGTATGTTCGACGATGGTCTTGCGGATCGAAAGTTCCTGAGTCTCGACTGCGTTGCCAATCAGGATCTCGCGGGCAAACCAGCCGCGATCGAAACGGACATTGAGATAGCCGTTGGCTACTTCAAAAGCCGCGACCCCTTCAATCTGCCCTGTTAGGCCCGCTGCCAGTTCTTTGGCAATCGCAACGGGAGCTTTCTTCAGTTGCTTTGCCAATTGGAAGGCAACGGGCAAAGCCATCTCGCCAAAACTCGACTGCTTTGGCTGTTCGGTCGTAACCGGAACATCTACTGCGTAATTCGTTTGGAGGTAATTCGAAACGGCTCGGGAAATCGAGCGTTCTAGGCTGTGGAACACTGTTTTCAATATAGCAACGCTATAATGGCTATTTAGCGAAATCATGCCGAAAATCACGCTTTTGAACGATGGCTCGACCTACGAGTTCACCCCAGAGTCAGTCCCCCACGGTGGCCACGGCAAACCCCTGAGCCTCCTCGACCTCGCCGAACACTTCGGCTTTCACATTGAACATGCCTGTGGTGGGTCCTGTGCCTGCACCACCTGCCACGTCGTCATCAAGAAAGGCGACGACAATCTCTCACCCATGGAAGAAGACGAGCAGGACAAGCTCGACCTCGCCCCCGGCCTCACATTGCACTCGCGTCTGGGCTGCCAGTGCATTGTCTCGGGAGATGTAGAATTCGAGATCCCCTCCTGGAATCGCAATTACGTTTCAGAAGGCGGCGGCTCGATGAACCTCGGCGACGCCATCCCCAACCCTAAAAAGTAGCCTTTACTTCGTTCACCTGTTTGGTGTGCCGCTCCACATGGCCCGCCATTAGGACGAACCACTGGTAAGCATCCAATTCTCCAAAGGCAAAGTGCTTCGTCACATGCGAATGCAGAGGCAACTCTGTGGTCGATACAAACGAGATGGTGTCTTTTCGTGCCGCTTCAAATGCGGCACGGGCTGCGGCGAGGGTCTTAAACATTCCTTTGGGGGCCACTTCAACCGGAGCTGCAGCGCGGCGGCTACGATCTGGCATGAACATGCCCAAGGCTTCCGACTTGCCTTTGGTCTTGGCACGATCTTCTTCGCTCGACACCGGGGCCTTGAGGGTCGCCTGCATGGCAGCAAAGATGCCTCGCTCGGTCAGGGCCAGGTGCTCGACACACTCGAGAACACTCCAGCGGTCGACCGCCGGCTTCTTCATGGCATTTGCTTCGCTGACGCCATCGAGGGAACTCAGGAGTAGATCGCGCGTGCGCTCCAACTCAACAACCGTCTTGCGACGCTCCTCGGTAGTGATTGGCTGCCCGAAGATTGCCGGGCAAGTCAGAAATACTAGAGCCGCGGCTGCGGCGGTTTTAATGTAGACCATGAACGTAAACCTTTTCTGCGCATCTTGCGCCGGAAGACTTTTTCGCGATTCGTCGAGTACAGGGTATCGAGACCCGGTCCTCCGAATACGCAATTGGATGGCTGCAAGTTCTGCGGATTGTTAATAATTCCTACTACGCGTCCCGGAGCATCACAGATTTGAATTCCCAGCCGCGTTGCAACATAAAGATGCGCATCGGTATCCATCGTCATCCCGTCTCCACCAGACTGGGTGTCGTAATCCCAAGTCTCCAGGTGATAAAAAGCCTGTCCATTCGCAAGTGACCCATCGGGCATCACCTGAAAACTCCAGACCCACTTCGAGCGCATGTCGACACAAATAAGAAGACTTTGATCTGGAGACAAAACGATTCCGTTAGGAAAGTCGAGCCCCTCGTCGACGACCCTCTTAGAACCCTTGCCGTCGGTGTACCAGATCTTGTGTTGGGCAGGCTCAGTCCACCAGATTTCATTCTTTTCATTCACCACCAGATCGTTCGATCCGACGTCGGTAGCAAGCACTTCTTCGCGTCCATCGGGATTGATAGCGATGATCTGGCGCTTCTTGTTCTGGCAGGCGTAGAGGCGGCCATCGGCCCCAAACATGAGGCCGTTGGCGCCGCCACTCTGTTCCTTGAAAAGCGTCACTTTGCCAGAGGCGTGATCGATCTTGTGAATCTTGTCCTGGCGCACGTCAGTAAAGAATACGTTGCCATCTTTATCGACGGCCGGCCCCTCAGTGAAGCCGTGACCAGAGGAGACTTCCTCCCAGCCAGACGCGGGATCGAGAAACTCCGTTATGTATTGCCGCTCCGATTTTGGGTTTCCTTTAGAGGCCACAATCGGCTGCTTCCAATTGGCCCACAGCCACTGCATGCTTTCGACAAAGACGCGCGAAGAATGATTCGAGTTGTGGCCATCTGTGCCGCGGTCAAAGCGCACTTCATAACCTGCGTAATCGAGCGACAGTGCCAATGTCTGATTGGCCATCCACCAACTGCCTGAATAGATATTCAGGTCTGAAGACCCGTCTTGCAGATAGACGCGCAGGGGCTTGGGCTCAGTCTTGCGAACGATGTCGTGATACCAATCGCCGCCACGCAAGTTGACGTAGGATCCGATGTAGGAGAGCACGCGGCGAAAGAGATCGGGCCGATTCCATGCCGCAGTAAATGCAGCAATAGCTCCAGAGCTGGAACCACCAATCGCACGCAAGTTGGGGTCTGAAGTGATCTTGTGTAGCTTGCCCACTTCGGGCAACAATTCCTCGTGGAGGAAACGGACGTAACGATCGCCCATGCCGTCGTATTCATAGCTTCGATTGAAACGCGCCTGTTGTGTGTCGCCATTCAAGGCTGGCATCACACCCGGCTGAATGAAGACGCCAACGGTGGGTGGCATGTCGCCTGCGGCGATCAGGCGATCAAAGACATCTGCTGACTTGAAGCGCCCGGTCTCACCAATAAAGCCGGCCCCATCCTGGAAGACCATCAATGCGTATCCACCATCGGGAGCCGCCATCGCTGGAACATAAACCCAATAGTCTCGAACACTGCCGGGAAAGAGTTTTGTCGAGGTAAAGCTAGCCTTGGTAACGATGCCTTTGGAAGCAGCGGTTTGTGCCAGTGCGGCACTGGCCGCTCCAGTCTGTATAAGGGTTCTGCGAGAGATCACGCC
>CAZZGS010000187.1:0-8024 GCA_964653845.1 uncultured Bryobacter sp. | reverse complement strand
CTGCCATGCAATCCGACAAGATGATCGTCGCAGTAGGCAACGTTCGCTGGGAGCTAACATCGCCCGGTACGGACAAGATCGCAGGCATCGAGATGCGCGGCGAAACAACAGGCCCAAGCTTGGCCGGCGTTCGTGCTCCCAAGCTCGACCGCAAGATGCCCAAGAAATGGACTAAGCCTATCGCCCTCTTTAACGGCAAAGACCTCACCGGCTGGGAGCCTATCGGCAACGTCAAGAACAGCAAGTGGGTTGCGCGTGACGGCGAGTTAGTGAACGACAATCCCGAAGTGCCGGGTGTGCGTAACCCAGGTGCCGCTAACATCAAAACCACTGCCAAGTTCCAGGATTTGAAGCTTCACATCGAAGTCAACTGCCCCACCACCGGCAATAGCGGCATCTACTTGCGCGGCCGCTACGAAATCCAGGTTGGCACCGAAGGCGGCAAGCTGCCCGATCATGAGATGGGTGCTGTCTACAGCCACTACCCTCCACCAGCAAGCGCAGAACTCGGCCTCGGCAAGTGGACCTCATTTGACATCACGCTCGTAGGCCGTCGCGTTACAGTTTTACGGGACGGCAAGATCTACCACGACAACGTCGAGATCCCGGCACCAACCGGAGGCGCACTCGACGGCAACGAATCCGAGCCTGGTCCCTTCTTCTTGCAAGGCGATCACCACGGCGTCATCCGCTACCGCAACATCACTGTCTCAGTCCCGAAGAAATAGCTTAGTGCGGTTGCGTGATCATATGCAGCCGTAGCAGGTCTTTGCCGTAATCGTTGCCATTGGGCATACGAACCACGATGTGGGTGTGATCGTGGTTCGGCTCTGGCGGGTTCTTTGAGAATTGCCAGACCGGGCTGTGAATGCGGTAATAGTAAACGGCTTCCGCTTCTGTTCCACTTATCCAGGCAAAGTAAGTGTTGCCCAGATGCTGAAACACTTCCTCCATCTTCACCTTGGCGTGGCCGGCTTCCATGTTGTAGATAAACATGGAGATGAGTTGGAGCAGTTCAAACACTTGTCGCTGATCCATTTCCTGGGCTTTGAAGCAAGCGTAGTCGATCACCACGTTGTCTCTGAATGCCTCAGTCAAATTGTTGTTGTCGTTCTTGATGGAGCTCAGTAAAGCCTGCTTGCGCTGCGCATCTTTCAGGCCAAGCATGAACTTCAATCCAGCCGCTTGCTCTTCACATCTATACGCGCGGGATCATAGTGGTTTTTGCGACTATGTCAGTTTGGCGATTTAGATGAGACTACGAATTCCGCCCCATAGATACCAATCGGCGGAGCTCGGTGCAAAAGGTTTCATGACGGCCATATCGCGCAGCGCCCGCTCCTCCGTAGGAGTGTAAATGGCGAGAAAGCCGGCACCGTCTTGAGCTTGAACGATATTGAGGTCGGAGTTGTTTGCCTCAGTTCCGATGAACCGGGAAAGGTCGCGCATCAGGTTTCCCCAAAGGCCCTCTCCCTCTCTAAACTGTTTGAAATAAAGAAGCATCTCTTGACCGTTGGCGAGCATGACTTCGTCTTCGCCAAGCCCGATTTGACGCAGCGAATCATATGCAGCCTTTGCGGCTGCCAATGTCGGGAAGGTTGCGATGGTGTAGTCCTTGGGATGGAACACACCAAGAGTACCTTCGGACTCTTTAAAGAATTTGGATAGGTCGCCCATAGGAGTTGTAATTTATTGACATGCAAGCGGAAGGCCATTCATTGTGTCTCCTGATTGTGCCAAATAGCCCTACGCCGCGACGGCCTGTCGTCAAGTGGCGGCATAGCGTCTGGCGAGGGCCATTTACATATAACGAAAGCGGGCATTGCCTTGCTTAAGAGTTTGCATGAATGAAATAGAAAAAGGACTGCCAGAGGAGAGACTGCGGAAGTTGATCGAAAAGATGAACGTCTGCATGCTGAACACAAGAGGACCAGATGACACAATCCATAGCAGACCAATGGGATTCGTAGAAATGTCGACCGATGGTTCTCTCTTCTTCTTTACTCACTCCGCATCCCCCAAAGTGGCTGAAATAAAGCATCACCATGAAGTTTGTGTGACTTTTAGCGACCCCGTCCAGAACGTATACGTGACGGTGAATGGCAGAGCATGGGTTCGCGATGACCGTGTAGAGATCAGACGGCTATTCACGCCGATGATGAGTCAGTGGTTTGCCAAAGGGGCAGAGGACCCTGAAATACGACTCCTTGTGATTGAGCCTGATGCCGCCGAGTATTGGCAAGGCCCTTCGAGCCTGTCCTGGATGCTAAGGCTTGCCAAGCTCACCATGACACCAATACCGGTCGACCAAGGTGAACACGGAGCGTTTAGCCTTTAGCGGCTATTTCCCTTGGCCTTGACTGACAACGACGCGGGTATTGTTAGCTGCCTTCGACCTTGTTGCCAGGCGAAGATAGAGGCCTGAAGTGTTGAGGCGCTCCCGGTCAGGATCGGAAAGAGTTAAGACACCTTCTATGGTCTTGAAGTCCCGGTTGGCGAAAACAGCAATAACCGGGCCGTTCTCCTCTTTGTTCTTGCGATGCAGAGTAACGGCAAGAATATCTCCGGCAGGTAAGCCAGTGGCAGTTAAGCTGTAGCTGAGTTCCCCAGTGGAAGGATTGAGGTTGAACCGGGCTTGCAATGCAGAATTGGTCGCTTGCCAGCTAATCGAGGCAAGTTTGTCGAGAGCTGGCGTGCGGGCAGGGGCGCGGCGGTGGTGCGTGGCATTTTCAAAGAGGTAACTGTAGCCGACAAGCTTGGCATCATCGAAGGCGCGGCCGAATAGCTCAACAGCAACCGGAAGCCCATCGGCTGTAAATCCAGCAGGCATACTGATCGCAGGGAAGCCTGTGGCAGCACTGAGTTGACAGGTAGTGCCGAGAGCAGCTTCATTGATGAGAGCAGCCTTACGGCGCATGGTTGGGTAAGCCAGAACGTCGAGCTTGTTGTCGCCCATCGCCTTGAGAACCAATTGCTGCAAGGCGGCGCGTTTGGCCAGAGCAAGCTTGTAGTCAATCGACTCGCGGCCCTTGCCGCTGACGCGGGTTTTCATGGTGCTTTCAAGGGCAGCATGGATGAGCCCCCCGCTCACGATTTCATCCAGGGAACGGATTGGCGCATTGGGCTGGCCAGCGAGATAGGAGGCCAGATCTTCTTTGAATTCGAGGGCAATGACGGAAGCCCCATCTATAGCAGCCTGTAGCTCTGGCAGCACAAGCGGCACCAGCACCGCACCTAGCTTCTTCATCTCTTCGATCGCGGCACGAACGAGCTTGATCACCTCAGCGTCATCACTTGCATCGCCGAAGAGTGGTTCCAGAATGCCAATGCGGACATCTTTGAGCGAAGCAGTTTGAAGCGCCTCGGTGAACTTGGGACGCTGCTGATTGGGGCCGAGCCGAGTGGCCGAATCGGCAGGATCCTCACCAATGGTGGCATCGAGAACAAGCGCCAAATCGGCTGTCGTGCGCGCCAAGGGGCCACCGGTGTCTTGGGAAGTAGCGAGTGGCACTATGCCTGAAATACTCGACAGCCCCTTAGTGGGACGAAGGCCGACAAGGTTGTTCACGGCGGCGGGAATACGGATGGATCCGCAGGTATCAGAGCCCATGCCGATAGCGGCGTAGCTGGCAGCAATGGCAGCGCCAGTTCCACCGCTCGAGCCTCCTGGGTTGCGACTCGTGTCATATGGATTGAGGGTTTGGCCGAAGGCGGAACCAACAGTGGTGATACCTGACGCAAGCTCATGTAGGTTTGATTTAGCAATGATCACGGCACCAGCTTCGCGAAGCTTCTTCACCTGGTATGCATCTGAAGCAGGAGTGAAGCCAAGCAGAGCAATCGTACCAGCGGTGGTGGGCATGTCGGCGGTGCCATAGTTATCCTTAACGATCACGGGAATGCCATGCAGAGGTCCACGTGCGCCTTTAGCTGTGCGCTCCCGGTCAAGGGCCTCAGCCTCCTTGAGGGCATTCGGATTGAGGGTAATGATGGCGTTGAGACGGGGACCGCGCTGATCAAAGGCAGCGATGCGATTCAAGTAGGACTGTACAAGTGTCTTTGAGGTGACCCGGCCTTCGGACATGGCTTTTTGCTGGGCGGCGATGGTAGATTCCGCAACTTCGAAGGTCTGACCCTGGAGAGGTAGAAGTGCACAGAGGAGCAGCACCGCAGTAGATTTCATTAGGTAATGTTAGCGTTAATGGTCGATGCATAGACTTTGCCGCGAAGGCCCAAGCGCCGTTGGGAAGAGCAGCACGGCAAGGTACCTCGCCGAACATCATGAGGTGATTCACGTTTCTGAAGTTAATCTGCTCTTTGAGCAGCTGGCGCAATTGAGTCTCTATTGGTACTACGAGCGGCAAGTCTGTTCTGGATGCCTGATCTTTAATTACGAAGCAAAGTGATCCAGTTATCTTTGTTATTCTTGCTCGCATGATGCGTGTCCTCATTTTTTTGGCCTTGGCAGGCTGTCTGCGAGCGCAGGGTATCGATTGGGCCAAGGTGGATGCCGAGACCCTGAAACATTTTTCGGCACTGATCCAGCTCAATAGCTCAGAAAGCGAAAAGCTGCTTGTCAACTACATCAAGGGTCTACTCGACAAGCAGGGTATTGAATCAAAGATCTTCACCATGGAGAATTTCGTCGATCCTGCCATCTTGCAGCCAAACCTTGTGGCGCGAATTCGCGGCAATGGAAAGAAGTGGAATCATGGGCCGTTTTCAGCACACCGCGACGGCAGTCATATTTATGGCCGTGGGACGCTCGACGATAAAGACAATCTGGCAGCTGCGATGCTGTCGATGGTTCTGCTGAAGCGGCAGAAGGCGGCTCTCGACGGCGATGTCATCTTCATGGCCGAAGCGCCAGTCAGAACAGATGGAAAGCTCCGCTTTGTGTCGATTGAGACAACCGAGAAGCTCCCCCTTACAGTCCGACTTGTAGCAAGCGGGACGGCAGGCCACGGTTCAGTACCCCTTCGCTCAAACGCAGTTGTCCACATTGCCAAGGCCGTTGGTAAAGCGGCTGACTGGACCCCACCGATACGAATGAATGATACGACCCGAACGAATCTTGAAAGGCTCGCAACGGTTTCAACCCCAGAGAAGCGAGAGCGCCACAACGGGCTTTTCGATCCTGAGAAGAGCGATGTGATTCAGGAGTATCTGGCAGTGAATGAACCCTTTTTGAATTCCATTCTGCGCAATTCGATATCGCCAAATATCATCAAGGCCGGTTTCCGGCGAAACGTGATTCCGTCAGAGGCAGAAGCGACGCTCGACATCCGAGTATTGCCGGACGAAGACATACCGAAATTTCTCGACATGTTGCGAAGTGTAATCAACGATCCGGCCGTGAAGGTAGTGCGTGATATGAGCTACGTCAGGCCGGGAGCAGCCCCATCCAGCCTCAACAACGAAGCGTTTAGAACTATTGAGGCGATGGCGAAGAAGCACTACCCGGGGGTACCGACTCTGCCTCTGATGCAGACGGGAGCGAACGGATATGTCTTTCCTGAGGGCCAATGATCGATTCTGAAGACATGCTTAAGGGCTTTGGCCCACATTCCGATCAGGAGCGGATTCTTGCATCTGCTCTCTATACCTTCGTACACTTCCACTATGATCTTGTAGAAGAGATGTCGCGTGCCAGGTAAAGTACCACGCCGGATGCTATTTATGGCGCCTTTCGCGCTGGCCAATGGAGGGGAAATGAAACTGAGCATGCATCAATTCACTTCAGCTGGAGCTGGCTATCGAAGGTCACTCGAAGGCTGGGCCAAGGCAGGCATACGGCTTGTTGAGCCTTCCTCCAATCTCCTGGATGATTTTCTGAAGACCGACTCGCTGGCCAGTGCCAAACGGGTCTTGACCGACAACGGTCTGAAGGTGGTTTCCGGTGCAGTTGGCACCACGGGGCTTTGGGAGCCCAATCCGAAATTCGCAGAGAACCTCGATGTCTTCAAAAAGCGCTGTGAGCAGTTTGCCGAACTCGGGGCGCCGCTCGTTTATTCTCCATGCGCAACAAGTGCCAAGTTCAACTCTGACGACTATACGAGGAGCCCGGAGAGGATTCGCAAGGTCGCTGAGATTGCCAAACAGTTTCAATTGAAAGTGGCGGCGGAGTTTGTGCGGAGCTCAACGTTTATGGCATCTTTGCCAACTGCCTTGCGCTTGCATCGTGAAACGGCACATCCGAATTTTGGCATTTTGTTTGACTGTTATCACTTCTGGTCCGGCCCAAGCAAAATGGAAGATCTGAATATGATCCGTCCTGGGGAGATCATTCATGCGCATCTAAATGACACGCAGGATCTGCCACGGGAGCTACTCGATCTGCAGACCAGAGTAGTGCCCGGGGATGGAGTCGCACCTCTGGCGAGGATCCTTCGCAAGCTTGTCCAGAAGGGTTATACAGGGCCGATTTCGGTAGAACTCTTCCTCGCGAAGTATCAGCAGGCGGATCCGTTTGAGATGGCCAAAGAGATCCGGATGAAATCGCAGAGGTTGTTCAAGCAAGCCAAGGTTTAAAAGGCCTTGGAGATTCTTACTTGGCGGGCGGCGTGAATTCCGTCCGGGTTGCGAACTTGCCGGCTGTTGGGAAGTCTTGCGGCACTTTCTGGGTGACTTTCCCGGTGGCGACCCATTCGGTTCCTCGTTGGAAGGTGACGATGAAGCCGACCGAGTTTAGCGCGGCGCGATCATGGCCGAGGATGGTGTGGAAGATGCGGCCCTTCTCGAAACTGAGGGTCATAAGGGCGGGTTCGTCACGACCGGTGCCTTTATTGGCTGGATCGGAATAGGCTGTGGCGAGCACATGCATGTTAGTGCCGGGGCCACGCATGCGGGCATAAAGTTCATCTCCGACATGCATCCATTCGGTGGGTAGACCCTTGGTAATGGGGTGCTTCGTGTCGCGGTGAACGAGCTTGTAAGGAAGGCGGGCCCCGTGGCTACCGGCCTTGCCGGGTGAGGGGTCTGCTTCGAGCTTGCCGTCTTTGTAGAACCAATAGGGGCCGTCTTTCTCGGTACGGTCGCGCCAGCCACCGACGCCGATCATCTGGTTATAGGCTTTCCATTTAGGGAAGGCATTGTCGGCAGCGTGGAAGATCACAACTCCACCACCGCCGGCAACGAATTTTTCGAAGGATGTTTTCAGCGAGTCAGGCCAGCGATCATCGGGAGCGTCGTAGTTGAGGACAACGGCTTTGTACTGGCTAAAGTCAGGGTTGAAGGTGGAGAAGTCAGCACCTTTGGATGGGGCGGTGACAACGTCGACGGTGAAGAGGCCGGTCTGGTCGAGCATCTTCTTGAGATAAGGAGTTGTCTCCTGCCACGCGTGGTAAGGTCCACCCTGTTCTCCATCCAGAAGCATGATCTTGATTGGGGGAGCAGCGGAGAGGAATGAAGTAAGGGCGAGGAAGAAGATTGCAAATCGCATGGGGAATCTGACCGTCAGTCTATCGCGAAAGGATTTGACCGGATAGAGCCTTCCTCTAAGAATGATAAAGATCGCATCGACCGGACTGACCTCCGGTGTGGGGGCTGGGGATTCGTAAGCAAATATTGTTTTGAATCTTCCGTGAATGCATGGCAGTATTTGGGTAGTATTTGCGCGTTAGTTGATTAGAGGAAGGTGTAGATCCATGCTTATCGATCGCTCCCTGATTGAAGATTCAGCCAAGAGGCTGGATTTTTCTCCGTCGAAGCTAGACCAGGCGCTGGGGGATGGCCCCCTCGATCTGAGCGCAACGCAGAGGTCGAAGCGCTTTCGACAAGTCTCTGAGGAGAACGACGACCCCGAGGCTGCCGCATCGGCGCTGGAGCGTATTGTTGGCGGCAATGATCTGGTGGGGATCAATTACCTTTCGAAGGGTATGGCTGCATCGCGGTCGGTCTGCCGAATCCAACTGAAAGATTCCAGTTCGCGGCTGGTGGGTTATGCGACCGGCTTTCTGATTGGGCCCGGGGTGCTGCTGACCAATCACCATGTGTTTGGGGTGGCTGGGGATGCAGTGAACTCC
>CAZZGS010000186.1:0-8037 GCA_964653845.1 uncultured Bryobacter sp. | reverse complement strand
AAGATTGAAAATATTGGAGCGGGAAATCAACAAATGATTGCTGTGTGGCTCTGCTTATTACTGGCTCAAATTCCAGACGCAGTGAAGAATGAACCGGTCGCCGAAAAACGCTACCAGCTCGCTCTTGCAGAAGCGGGTAAAATCCTCCAGGCCGCCAAAGAAAATGATGCCAAACTATCCCTCGAAGCCGCCGCAGACTTGACCGAGTTCGCCCTCACCACTCTCGAATCGATGGGTAAGCCTCCACACAAGAACGCCGGCAACTACAAGAAAATTGAACTCAAAACCCGTGAGTTCCTCCGTCGCGCCGAAGCGATCAAAAAAGAGGCCGGCATCGACGAGCGCCCAAGCCTCGAAGCCGCTTTTAACCGCATCAACGCAGTCCATGAAAAAGTCCTCGAAGGAGTGATGAGCAAGAAACCATGACCCGCCGTTCATTGACTCTCCTACCCTTCGCCAGCCTTCTCTTCGGGCAAAAAGACTTCCTCACCGAAGATGAAATTGAACGCGTTCGAATCACCCAGGAACCAAACGAGCGGCTCAATCTCTACACACTCTTCGCCCGCCAGCGCGTCGACCAACTCGGTCAACTCTTCTCGAAAGAGAAGCCCGGTCGCAGCCTCCTCATCCACGACCTCCTCGATCAATATGCCAAGATTATTGAGGCAATGGATATCGTCGTCGACGATGCCCTTCGCCGGGGCCTCCTCGTTCTAGAAGGTCTGCAAACCGCCATGGGTGCCGAGCGCGCCATGCTCAAAAAACTCGAAGTATTTGCCGAACTGGAAGCCAAAGATCTCTCCCGCTACGAATTTGCCCTCACCACGGCCATCGAGACAACCCGCGATTCCATCTCTTCGAGCGAAGAAGATCTGGCCGAACGCGGCAAGCGCGTCGTCGACCAGACTAAGCAAGAGAAGGTAGAGCGCGAAAAGCTGATGACGGCAGCCGAAAAAGAAGAAAAGGCAGCGTCCGAGAAAAAAGTTGAGGGCGACCCGAAGCTCAAAGGCCGCAAGCCGCCCACACTGCGCAAAAAGGGTGAAGTCCCAACCAAGCCTTAGAGCTTGTTGCCGCCTGAAACTTCAATCACCTGACCAGTGGTCCATCCGGGTCGGCAATGGCCACTCTCTCAGAATTCAAGTTGAAGTGTCATGTCTATTCGTTACACTTTAGCTATGAAACGGTTCCTATTGGCGCTGGCCATCGGAGTCCTTGCTTTTTCGCAAACGCGAAAGATCACTGACGCCGAAGATTTGGCGCAACTACTCAAAAGCGAGAAGAACATGTTCTTTCTCGACGTTCGTGAGCCCAAAGAGATCGAAGAACTCGGTTCTCTCAAAGGCTATGTAAACATTCCACTCGGCGAACTCGAAAAGCGGATAGGCGAAGTCCCCAAAGACAAGGCCATCATCACCGCTTGAAACGGCGGAGGCCGTGCCGCGCGTGCCGCGGACATACTCACCAAGGCCGGCTACAAAGTAGTCGCCTCTTGTGGTCTCAAAGACTGGAAAGAAAAGAAAAAAGAACTCGTAGGGGTGAAACCCAAACCCTGAGCTTTAAAGCACCGGGTAGTCGGTATAACCATGCGGACCAGGCGTGTAAAAAGTCGCAGGGTCCGCATTTTGCAGTGGGGCCGCAACTTCAAAGCGTGCCACCAGATCCGGGTTCGCAACAAAAGGCGTCCCGAACACGATGGCATCTGCAGCACCTTCAACAAGTACCCTTTCTGCGTCATCCCTCAGGAATCCTCCGCCCACCAATAGCTTCCCCGAGAAAGCCTTGCGTAGTGCTGCTTCTGCCCCAATCCCGGTTCTCATGACATGCAGATATGCCAGCCCCAACGGCGAAATGGCTGCTGCCAGCGCTTCATAAGCCGGAATGCAGTCCTGGTCGTCAATCCCATTGAACTTCATCCCTGGGCTTACCTTCATGCCAATTTTCCCAGCTGACCCGGCGGTCGCAATCATGGCCTGCAGCGTCTCGATCACAAAGCGATTCCGGTTCTCGATCGTCCCGCCATAGATGTCAGTACGGAGATTCGCCCCTGGGCTCAAAAACTGATTGGGCAAATAACCAGAGGCCGCATGCAATTCAACTCCGTCAAAGCCAGCCTGAAGAGCCCGCTTTGTGGCTTCCCCAAATTCAGCGATAACAGCGGGAATTTCCTCAAGCTCAAGCGCCCGCGGCAAATCATTCGGCTGCATGCCTTCTGAGTCGGTCCACATCAGACCTTCTGCCCGGATTGCCGATGGAGCAACTGGCGCCTCCGGGATGTTGCGGTTGGCCGAATGCGCAATCCTTCCGACGTGCATCAACTGAAGAAAAATCTTGCCACCCTTGGCGTGCACCGCGTCGGTGATCAGTCTCCAGGCCGCCACTTGCTCCTCGTTATAAATGCCCGGCGTACGTGCATAACCCATTCCCATCTCACTGGTTCCCGTGCCCTCCGTGATGATAAGGCCGGCATCTGCTCGCAACCCATAGTATTCGGCTGTAAGTGAAGAAAGCACTCCCTTCGTATCAGCCCGTGAACGAGTCATCGGGGCCATCACAATCCGGTTGCCAATCGAAAAACTGCCAAGTGTGAGAGGAGAAAAGAGGTTCATACGTCAGACCTATGATGCTTTTTAGGCCTTAACAGTTGCAGCAGTTACTATTTCAGCGTAAAGGTGCCGTCGGCATGGAGCCGGAACACTCTTCCCCGCCAGTGAATCGTGTTCCCAAAAAAGCCAGCCACCCAAAATCCAAAGCTGAGCATATCTTGAAGTGGCAACAGATAAAGTTGCTTCGCGCTCGCGTTGTCGTTCAGCACTCCGTTTTGCGTCGCAAAGGCAACGGTAAACCTCAGCATCAGCGAAGCACCAAGAAACCCAAATTCAAATCCAGTCAGCGGCCAAACTGCAAGCAGAATCGGAAACGGATTCGTAAAGAACATCCCCATATACCCCAGCGGCCGGGATCGCCGCGTCGAACGATTCCACCGCAGCCGGTGAGCGAAATTCGGCTTCAATTCCTCCGAGCCAATCCGGTGCTCCACCACATAGCTCGACAGGATCGACTTCCACCCCTTGGCCGTCACCCTCTGACCCAGAACAAAATCTTCAGCCAGATAATTCTGCAGACTCCCCCACCCGCCAGCATCCGCAATCGCCGCCTTGCGCGCAGCCACCGTCGGCCCAAGCGTAAAGCGCATCCCCTCAATCATCCGCGCCACCAGGATCCCTGCGATGAACTCCGTATTCATCCCCAGTGCCTCGGTCTCGCTCCAAAGGCTGGGCCCGCCCACAGCCCGATAAGGACACGTGGCAACACCCAGCCTCGGGTTAGCTGCAAACTCGTTCGACATCGTGGCCAGAAAACTCTCGGTCACCCGAATGTCAGAATCGGACATAATCACCAACTCATGCTCTGCGGCCTCACAAAGCTTCTCAAGACTCCAGACCTTCGCGTTGGCATAAGGAGGCTCCCCCACCAGCAGCAGCCGCGATTGCACCATCGGGAATTCAGCCTGTAGTTTCTCAACTACTGCAATAGCCGGATCCTCAGCCGTACGAACAGCAAACAGAATCTCCCAGTCCCCCGAATACACCTGTTGGAAAACGCTACGAAGATTTTCCTCAAGGCCAGGATCAAGACCCTTGAGTGGCTTGAGGATACTGATTGGAAGAGGGCTCAACTGAGCTGCCAACGGGACGCTGAGATAGCGATAAACAGCCACCAGCACCAGGAAGCAATAGATAATTGCCCCCAGCGCCAGTAGCCAAAGTAGAGAGGTCATCTATTCGATCGGAGTCTTGTTCTTGTTCACTTCACTAAGCATTGTCGTGAACTCGTCAAAGGTCTTCGCCCCAAGATCTCCATTGCGACGATTCCGCACCGATACAGTACCTGCATCCACTTCACGATCGCCAATGACGAGCATGTACGGAATCTTCATCAACTGCGCTTCGCGAATCTTAAA
Organism: uncultured Bryobacter sp.; assembly: GCA_964653845.1. Classification (GTDB taxonomy): domain Bacteria; phylum Acidobacteriota; class Terriglobia; order Bryobacterales; family Bryobacteraceae; genus Bryobacter. The sequence continues at coordinate 4,076 of CAZZGS010000186.1, read as the reverse complement.
GTTCACCTTCTCGTTTCGCTTGTCAATCTCGACGCGGAAACCCTGCGCCTTCAGCTTCGCCGCAAGCTCCGTGGCGTAGACATTCGCGCGGTCCGTTACCGGCAGCAGCGATACCTGCACGGGCGCAAGCCACACCGGGAAGGCCCCGGCGTAGTGCTCCACCAGAATTCCGAAGAACCGCTCCACACTGCCAAACAGCGCACGGTGCACCATCATCGGCGTATGCTTGTTGCCATCTTCGCCGATGTAGTTGAGGTTAAAGCGGCGAGGCAGATTAAAGTCAAACTGCACTGTAGAAAGCTGCCACTTGCGGCCAATCGCATCGACGAGTTTGACGTCGATCTTCGGCCCATAGAATGCCGCCTCATCCGGCATCACCTTCACATCGAGACCAAGCCGCGACACAGCATTCTTCAAAGCGTTCTCGGCCAGCACCCACTCGTCATGCGTACCGACGTACTTGTCCGATTTCCCGCCATCCCAGGTCGAAAGCTCCGCTTCATACTTCTCAAACCCAAAGGTCTTCAGCGTATGGAAGGCAAAGTCCAGGCAACCGACTACTTCGTCTTCAACCTGCTCCGGAGTACAGAAGATATGGGCATCATCCTGACAGAAGCCACGAACCCGCAGCAACCCATGCAGAGTGCCCGAACGCTCATACCGGTACACCGTCCCAAGCTCACCAAGGCGAACCGGCAAGTCGCGATAGCTGTACTGCTTGTTGTCATAAATAAGAATGTGACAAGGGCAGTTCATCGGCTTAAGCTGATAAGTCGCATCGTCCAGCTCCATCGGGACGAACATGTTCTCCCCGTAAAAATTAGCGTGCCCTGACACTTCCCAAAGCTGACGCCGAGCCACATGCGGAGTCACAACCAGATCGTAGCCGCGCTCAAGATACGAATCGCGCATCCAGTCTTCCATAATCTTGCGCACCAGCGCACCCTTCGGATGGAAGAAGATCAACCCGGGGCCCGCAAGCTCCTGAATCGAGATCAGGTCCAACTCGCGTCCCAGCTTGCGATGGTCGCGCTTCTTGGCTTCCTCAAGCTGCTTCAAAAACTCGTCCTGGTCCTTTTGGCTATACCAGGCAGTCCCGTATATGCGCTGCAACTGCTGGCGCTTCTCATCGCCCTTCCAGTAGGCACCGGCCACCGAAAGCAGCTTGAACGCCTTCAGCCTTTTGGTTGAAGGAACATGCGGCCCACGGCAAAAATCGATGAAGTTCGGGCCAAGGGTATATTCGGAGAAAATGTCATCAGCCCGCTCGGTGATCAACTCCACCTTCATCGGTTCGTTCATCGCCTCATACTTGGCGAGTCCCTCGGGCTTTGCGATCAGCTTCCGTTCAAACGTAAGATCCCGGTCCCGGATCTCGGCCATCTTCTTCTCGATCTTCTCCAGGTCTTCGGTGGTAAACGGCTCCTTGCGATCAAAATCGTAATAGAAACCGTTCTCGATCGGTGGGCCAATACCAAGCTTGGTATCAGGGTAAAGCTCAAGCACGGCAACAGCCAGCAGGTGGGCGGTCGAATGGCGGTAGACGTCCATCGATGCCTCGTCCTTGGTCGTCAGGATGGCAACGGAAGAATCGGCTTCGAGAGGACGGTTGAGGTCCCACAGGTTGCCATTTACCTTCGCAACAACGGCATCTTCGGCAAGGCGCCGCGAGATCGACTGGGCAATATCAAGGGGGCGAGTGCCAGCGGGAAATGCCTTTTGGCTCCCGTCTGGCAGGGTAACAAGGACTTCACTCATGGATTTTGGGGTTGAATTTCAGCGTAGCACGCAAGATGACCGTAACTTTTCAGCCCAACCAACACACTGGGTTATAGTGAGAGAAGCAATGACATCCACGGAGCCACAAAGCGACGAAAATTTGGTTGAGCTTGCTAAGTCTGGCGACGACACGGCCTTCCCTGAGTTGGTAAAACGTTACAGTCGCCGCATCCTTCGGGTCGCTCGGAACATCACAAACCATGAAGAGGATTCCGAAGACGTGCTGCAAGAGACCTTCATGAAAGCGTACACCCACCTGGCCGGCTTCCAGGGCAACAGCAAGTTCTACACTTGGCTGGTGCGCATCGCAATGAACGAATCGCTCATGAAGCTTCGCAAGCGCAAATCCGGCAAGCTTGTTTCTCTCGACGAAGAACTCAACACCGGCGAGGATACGATGATCCGCGAAATCGCGGTTTGGGAAGGCAACCCTGAAGACACCTATTCGCAAGAAGAACTCCGCGCAATCCTCGACAAAACAATCTCCAGCCTGCCCGAAGGCTTCAGATCGGTTTTCATGCTGAGAGACGTTGAAGAATTCTCGACCGAAGAAACTGCCGAAGCCCTCGACTTAAGCATCCCGGCCGTCAAAAGCCGACTCCTCCGTGCCCGTCTCCAACTGCGCGAGAAGTTAACGCGTCTATTCAAAAGTAAAGGGGAAAACACCTTTGCCTACCTGTAAAGACTTCTTACGCGAACTAAGCGACTATCTCGATTCCGCACTCGACCCAGCCACCAAGAAAGAGCTCGACAAGCACGTGCAAGAGTGCCCCGATTGTTGGGTCGTCCTCGACACCACTCAAAAGACCCTCAAGATCTACAAAGGCTGCGAGCCGCAAGCCGTCCCAGCCGCCCTCGAAGACAAACTCATGGCCGCCCTCAAAGTGAAAATGGCCGAAAAGAAGCTCAGCGGCTGAGATTCTGATTGTACGCCTTGAATGTGTACAATCAAGGTGAGGTCACTGAATGCCAAGAATTGCAGTTGAGGAAAACAGCAGAATGTCTTTGCGGATTCGCCCGCAGGAAAAAGCTGTCCTCATGCGGGCGGTTTCACTGGAGCACACAGATTTGACCGGCTTTGTCATTCGACACGCTCTGCGAGCTGCGCAAGAGGTGATCGAAGAAGCAGACCGCGTGAAGCTATCCACAAGGGACAGCCTGCGAGTTCTCGACTTGCTCGAGAATCCACCCAAGCCAAACGCAAAACTGATTGCTGCCGCAAAAGCTCTTCCGAATCGTGTATGACAAAGCTGGATTGGGACGAAGAAGCAATCCAGAAGCATCATCGACGTGATACCTTCGACTGCGGCGAATCTGCACTCAATGAATTCTTGCAGCGCCATGCCCGCAAGAGTCACGAATTAGGCGGGTCGAAAACCTTCCTGGCGGTTGACCATTCCGACCGCGAAACCATCTTGGGCTATTACAGTCTGAGCGCCGCCTCCATCGCCTTCGAACGCTCTCCTGAAGTCATAAGAAGAGGGTTGGCCAGGCACGATGTGCCGGCTTTTCGTCTGGCCCGTCTTGCTGTAGATCTGCGATTCCAGGGCATGGGCCTCGGTGGTCAGCTCCTTCTTGCTGCCGGTCGACGTTGCCTGCTTGCCGCCGCCGAAGTAGGCGGCGTAGCTCTAGTGATCGACGCTAAAAACAAGCGAGTGGCCGATTGGTACGCTGCCTACGGCGCTGTGCCGGCAATCGATTCACCTCTAACTCTGATGCTTCCTCTTGCCACTATCGCGGCAGCCTTGAAACTAAGTACAGCCAGGTCGTCGAAAGCCTGAAGCAGCTAAACTAGCGGAATGCTCTCCAGGCGTTCCTTCCTAGCCGCCCCCTTCCTCCAACCCCCGCAGCGCCCCAACATCGTCTTCGTCCTAGTCGACGATCTGCGCTGGGACGAACTCGGCTGCAGCGGCCATCCCTTCGCCCAAACTCCAAACATCGACCGCCTCGCCCGCGAAGGCACCATGTTCCAGAACGCCTTCGCCGTCACTCCCCTCTGCTCCCCCAGCCGCGCCACCTTCCTCACCGGCCTCTACCCGCACACCAATCAAATCACCGACAACGTCGATCGCAGCCCCACCAGTCACCGCCTCACCACTTGGCCCCGCCTCCTGCACGACTCCGGCTACGAAACCGCCTTCATCGGCAAATGGCACATGGGCGTAGACGATTCACCCCGCCCCGGCTTCGATCACTGGGTCAGCTTCCCCGGCCAAGGCGAATCGATCAACCCGCTCCTGAACGAAAACGGCAAGTCCGCTCGCGTCAGCGGCTACATCACCGACATCCTCACTGAG
>CAZZGS010000185.1:7842-8065 GCA_964653845.1 uncultured Bryobacter sp. | reverse complement strand
GAACTCCCCGATGGCACTGTTCCTACTGCCAAACAGAATGGTAATTTCATCATTGGGCCTACCCATCCTGCCGCTCCGGAAACAGTCGTCAATGAGAGCGTGCCCCAAGGCCAGGTCATCGAGTTCACGATGGAATCCACCGACAGCAAAATCTATCCCGGCATTGCTCGCGAACCCGGCACGGTCGGAGTACCCGATCCTGCCGACCCCAGCAAGCTTCTCG
>CAZZGS010000185.1:0-7832 GCA_964653845.1 uncultured Bryobacter sp. | reverse complement strand
ACAGCCGCAAGGTCGCAGTTTACGTTCCCAAGCAATACGTGCCCGGCACCGTCGCGCCCCTCATCGTCGGTGCCGACGGGCCAGACCGCATGCTCTTCACCACACTCGATAACCTGATCGCCGCCAAGCGCGTCCCCGTCATGATCGCCGTCTCCATCGCTAACGGCAGCGGTGATGCCCAGGGCAGCCAGCGCGGCCTTGAGTACGACACAATGTCCGGCCTTTATGCGCAGTTCGTCGAGACCGAAGTGCTGCCGCTGGTTGAACAAAAGGCCAACGTCAAGCTAACCAAAGATCCTAATGCCCGCGCCACGATGGGCTGCAGCTCCGGCGCATCGGCCGCCATGGCCATGGCCTGGTATCGCACTGACCTCTACCACCGCGTACTCAGCTATTCCGGCACCTACGTTTATCAACAGTGGCCCGCCAATGTCGAGACCCCGCATGGCGCCTGGGACTTCCACGAGTCCATCATTCCCAACAGCCCCAAGAAGCCGCTTCGCATCTGGATGCACATCAGCGATCGCGACAACCTTATCACGCGTGACGCCTATCACGATTGGGTTGTGGCCAACGAAAAGATGGCGATGGTGCTTACTGATAAGGGCTATCCATACCAGTTCGTCTTCGCCCGTAATGCCTCTCACTGCGACCGCAGCGTGAAGGCGCAAACGCTGCCCCTCGCGCTCGAATACGTTTGGCAAGGCTTTCCTAAAAAGTAACCCGCGTCAAACTCAAAGCCAGCAAACTTAAGAGTTCATGTAGCGCTCGATGCCGTCCAGCAAGCGCTCGAGTCCGAAATCGAAACTCTCGTCCATGCTGCGCGGACGGCCACCGCGCGCAGGCAACGGCGAACCCTCTGATATGCCACCCGATTGGGACGAAAGAATGGCGGACAAGATCGGATAACGCGGGTCGTTGATCGCACGACAAAGGTCTAAACTCACGGCCTGCGCCCACTCCTCAAACGATATGCCCCGCGACGTGGCTCTCGCCAGTGATATCGCTGTGTCTGAGCTTCCGCTGACATACCCATGGACGACGCTGAGTACATCCATCATGTCTTCGGGGCTGAACCCTGTGTCGGCAATAGTCCGCAATAAGGCTTCATGCCAGCTCAGCCAATTAGGCCCATGCGGAGCCGCGACAAAGGGTAGCTCGGCCAGCCAGGGCCGCGAACACAACATCGCCCGCTTTGCATAGGCCCAATGCTTTACTTCTTTGCGCCATCCCTCTCTTGGGCCGCCTCGTTGCGGCGGTGTGCCCAATGCCGCGTCGACACACGCATCGATTAGCGCTTCCTTGTTTGGAAAGTAGCGATAGAGAGCCATCGTCGTGAACCCGAGCTGTTCCGCAACCGCTTGCATCGTTAGCGCAGCCAGGCCGTAGCCGTCCGCAATTCGGATGGCAGCCGCTACGACCTCGGCACGGCTCACCGTGGGTTTCGGCCCCCGACCAGGCCTTTGCTGAGTATCCCAAAGCAAGCTGCTTCGCCTTCGAAGCTCCTCGCCTGTCTGGCTGCTCTTTTCGTCCTTCTTGCCAGTACTTGCTGCCATCTCACCCCCTTATAGAAAACCATTGACAGACTACTGTGTATACCATACACTTATCTGTGTATCATATACACGAATGAAACGGCAGATCAGAAAAAGAGGAAATTGAATGTTCAAAAATACAAAATTCCAGAGTGATTACAAACAGGCCTTTGCGGTCGTAGTCGCGGCTTTGGCACTGAGCCTTTGTGCAAACGCAGCCGAGCCTTCGTTTGAGTATCGAGTGCTCGCAACGTCCAAGACATCCACGATGGAAAAAGAGTTAAATGAAGCAGCCGCCGCTGGCTACCGCTTTAGCAGGGTGATGGGCGGCAAGGTGATAAATGGGGGACAAGTTCTTGTGGCGATGGTGAAAGAGGCCACTGCAACAGGCCAGCAACCTCGCAAGTACAGACTTCTGGCGGCTGGCAAAACTTCAACGATGCAAACCGAGATACAGCAATTGGCAGACCAGGGCTACTCATTTCTAGATCAGACCGTTTTCGAGACAGCGCTGGGAGGTAAAGAAGTCGTCGTCATTATGGAACTCGATGCCTTAAGGGTGCCGGCACCAAATACTTCGTATCGGCTACTTGCCACGACGAAAGTCTCAACCATGGAAAAGGAACTGCACGAGGCAGGCAGTCAAGGCTACGAGTTAATGGGCTTCACCGTTGGCAAGACGGTAGCGGGAGGAAGCGAGATCATCGCAGTCTTGAGAAAAGACAAGTGACCTGATTTGGTAAGTGCCAAGACTTAACGCGGGCGGAATCGATCTGCGTATTCGCTGGCAGTGATGCCCAACACTCGCAGAAATAAACGGCGCATCGAGTCGGCACTACCGAAGCCGCATTGCGCAGCAGTCTCTTTAACGCCTCGTGCGGATTCTTCAATCAAGCTGCGCGCTGCTTCCACTCTTGCCCGCGCGACGAACCTGGCGGGCGTCACTCCTTTCTCACGTGCAAAGACACGCGCGAAAGTCCGGGGGCTCATCCCGCATCGCTCCGCCAGTGCTTCAACCGAGAGGTCAGCGTCGAGATGCTCGAGAATCCAGATGACAAGATCCTCGATCGGCCGCGACTCGCTTGCTTGCGCAGAAAGCGCCGCGCTGAACTGCGATTGGCCGCCTTGCCGGCGTAAAAACATCACCAGATCGCGAGCGATCTCAAGTGCCCGATGTCGACCAAAATCCTCTTCGATCATAGAAAGCGTCAAGTCGAAGCCGGCCGTGATGCCAGCCGATGTGTAGACCTTACCGTCCTTGATGAAGATCGGATCTTGCTCGACTTTGACTTTTGGAAAGTGCAGTGCGAGCGCCTCACACCACTTCCAATGCGTTACCGCGCGGCGATGGTCGAGGATGCCAGCGGCCGCTAGCAGAAAGGCTCCCGTGCAGATAGAACCGATGCGGCGAACCTTGCCGCTCTGAGCTCGCAGCCATTTGAGAAGCTGCCGATTGGCTAGCCCGCTCTCGATGCCTTCACCTCCCACAACCAATATCGTGTCGATAAGCCCGCGTAACTTCGAGTAGTGCGTGGCCTGGGCGAGCGAGAGCCCGCAGGTGGAACTCACCAAGCCGCCGGGCTCGGTCGAGACCATTTCCACGCGATAGCCGCCACATCGGGCAAAGATCTCATAGGGGCCGGTGAGGTCTAGAATCTGGATCGGTGGAACTGCGAGCAGGACAATTCTTCGCATGCTTCAGTTTGGCAGGAATTGTCGGATGATTGTCATTGCCGCCAAGGCCAATTGCGCCGACAATCGAATCATGAAACAAATCCTGCTTTTCGTCTGCCTGGGCATTACCGCTTCGGCCGAGATCTTTCACGGCACCTTGCTACCGCAGAAATGCCGCAACGACGACCCCGCCACACACACCACTGAGTGCGCCCTGAAGTGCGCCGATGGCGGGCTCGGCATCGCACTCAAAGGTAGCGGCGACTATGCTGCGTTTGCGCCTGCAAGTCAGGCTCGGGCGTTGACCTTCCTCAAATCGATTACCCGTAAAGCGGATCTTCGGATTGAGGTGACTGGAAAGCGAAGCAAAAGCGGTGCGATCGAAATAGAAACCATTGCGCTCGACGAAGACTAACGTCAGACTAAGCCTAAATCCCGGCTTCACACCGTCGCCGGATCTTCTTGCTAATCCCTATTGACAGACTATAGGAGTCTGCCTATACTACCTATAGACAGACTATAAAAGAAGCCACATGGGAAAAGAAAAAGCCGACCTTCTGCAAGGCACTCTCGATCTGTTGGTCCTGAAAACAGTTGACACACTGGGCCCGCTCCATGGCTGGGGCATTGCCAAACGAATCGAGCAGGTCTCGCAGGAACTACTGGAGATGAAGTACGGTACCCTCTACCCCGCGCTGATGAGGCTTGAGCAGAATGGCTGGATCTCTTCGGAGTGGGGCACCTCCGAGAACAACCGCAAGGCGCGTTTCTATTCCATAACCAGGCAGGGACGCAAACAATTGACGCTCGAAGAGAAAAACTGGGAACAGATGGCCGCCTTCATCGCACGTTTACTCGGTGCTACCCGGTAGAGATCACCCATATGCTGCACCTCCGTTCACTGGCTTCAAGATGCGCTGCCCTTTTCCGGCGGCGCGAGTGGGAAGACCGCGTGGCTGAAGAAATCCAATTTTGTCTCAACATGCAGACCGAGGAAAACATCCGGCGTGGCCTGGAGCCGCCGGAAGCGCACGCAGTGGCCAGCCGCATGCTTGGCAACAAGACTCAAATAGCTGAAGAGGTCTACCTGGTGAATACAATCACGATTCTCGAAGAAACAGCGCGCAACATCCGTTTTTCTATTCGCACATTGCGCAAGAGTTGGGGCTTCTCATTTGGCGTGGTCGCTGTACTGGCCCTCACCCTTGGAGCAAATATCGCAATCTTCTCCGTGGTGAACACGGTCTTGCTTCATCCCCTCGCCTACCCCAATTCCGAACGGTTAATCTCGGTAGAAACGTTGTGGACCAACACTGGACGCATCAGCCAGGACGTTTCGGGCCCCGACTTCCTCGACTGGCAAGCGCAGACCAGCGCGTTTGAAAAGATGGCCGTGACTCAAGGTGGAGACGACTTTGCCACCATCGTTGGCGACCACGCCATGTTTGCCAACCCCCGCTACGTTTCGGCTGATTTTTTCGAAGTCTTCGGCCAGACCTCATTTGCGGGACGCTTGCTGTCGAAGCAGGATATTCCGGTGGGTGAAACAGAGTCGTCGGTCACCGTAGTTGGGCATCACTGGGCAGAGGCTCAGTTTGGCAGCGCCGCAGCCGCAATTGGGAAAGAGATCAAAGTGTATGGAGCCGCACTACGGATCGTTGGCGTGGCGGTACCGGGATTTCGCTATCCTGGCAGTGCTGATCTCTGGGTACCCTCGAACACCGCCAGCGGCGGGACCAACCGAGCCCAACACTACTATCAGGCGGTTGGAAAACTCAAGCCAGATGTGGGCCTCGCTCAGGCACAGGTAGAACTGCGGACTATCGCCGGCAATCTTGCGCGGCAATATCCGGAGAATCGCGTGAAGACCGTAAGCTTGATTCCCCTGCAAGAATTGCTCACCGGAAATCTCAAGACGACCTTGTGGGTGCTGATGAGTGCGGTGTCAGTTGTGTGGCTTATTGGGTGCGCCAATATCGCGAATCTATTGCTTGCACGTGCTACTGGGAGGACGCGTGAGATCGCACTCCGCACTGCGCTCGGTGCCAGTCGTGTCCGTGTCGCAATGCAACTGCTCACCGAAAGCTCTCTGTTAGCAGCGGTGGCTGGGGTGGGAGGCCTCTTCTTCGCTTACGCACTGATACAAGGAGTTGTGGCCTGGTCCCCCGCTAACCTTCCTCGTATTGACGAGGTGAGGATAGACAAGAGTGTCCTAATCTTCGCCTTCGGATTGTCGCTGCTATCAACAGTTTTCTTCGGGCTCGTGCCAGCACTGCAAGGCTCTCGACTCGACCCGATGGATTCGTTGAAGCAGGGTGGCACGAAGTCGACGGTATCAAGGTCGGGCTCCCGGCTCCGCTCCACGCTGATCGTGACCGAAGTTGCATTGTCGGTCATCCTCCTGGTTACAGCGGGGCTGCTCATGCAGTCCTTCCGGGCTCTCCAGCGCGTGGATCTCGGCTTCACTACTGACCGCGTATTGGTTGCCAAAACAGAGTATGTAGTCCGCAATGACGACCCGATAGAAATTCGCGCCCGGAACGACTTGTATCTAGATCTTCTAGACCGTCTGCGTGCGGTTCCAGGTGTGAGTGCGGCAGCGGGCGTGTCTTATCTTCCGATGGGACGGGAGCCTCGGGTGGCTCGCGACTTCTTTATTCAAGGCCGGCCGGATGGAAAGCCGGGCGAACGGTTGCAGGCTGAACTGCACGCGATCACGCCGGGCTACTTTAAAACACTGGAGATTCCGCTTCGAATCGGGCGTGACTTCGACCGGACAGACCTTCCGCAGCGGGCGCAGGTCGCAATCGTCAACAACACTTTGGCACGTAGTGCCTTTCGCGGCGAGTCGCCAATTGGACGCCACATTCGCATCAATAGCAAAGCGCCCTGGATGGAGATTGTCGGGGTCGCTGGCGACACACGGTGGCAGGATCCGAGTCGCTTACCCCCAGCGGTACTATTTGTATCGTCGACCCAGGGCTGGGGCAAGTCGCCGTCCATCATTGCTCGGACTTCGGCCCGAAGCTCACTGGATGAGAAAGCGCTCGCTGGCACGATTCGCAAGCTGCTGCACGAAGCAAGTCCTACTTTGCCGGTCAAGTTCGAGGCGATGGAAGAGATGTATGACTCGACACTTGCCTATCCAAGGTTTCGGACGCAGGTGATTACTTTGTTTGCTGCTGTGGCAGCACTATTAGCTGCAGTGGGTATCTTCAGCGTGCAGGCCTATCTGGTTGGACAACGCACCAAAGAACTTGCCGTTCGCAGAGCCCTGGGGGCAAGGCCTGCCGATGTGATCCAACTCATCGTTGGTCAGGGACTGCGCCTGATCGGGATTGGTCTTTTGCTCGGGCTTGTTGGTGCGCTCGCCGTTGCGCGTCTGCTCACCACTCTTCTCTTCGAAATCAGCCCCTGGGACGCTGGCACTTATCTGGCGGCGATTGCGGTGTTGGGAGGAGCGGCGCTGCTCGCCACCCTCATTCCAGCGATCCGCGCTACCACGATTGCTCCCGTCATAGCGCTCCGCCAGGACTAGACATGCGGATTTGCTCCAGTTCGCCAAACTAAATCTTTGGCCTCTTCTTATGCCAATCAGTCTTCTGCTGAAACAAAGTCCCAACAGCCAGCAGCGCGTTCTCTGTAAACGCTCTGCCCATGAGAGTCACCCCAATCGGCAACCCGCCCACAAACCCGCAAGGCATCGACAAGGCAGGCAGCCCAGCCAGATTCCCCGCCGGTACATGCCCGCTTATCCCGCGCTTTCGATCCGCCGGCACTGCCGTGCGAGGAGCATCGAGAGCCACATCAATCCCACTAGCCACACCCATCCGTGTAGGCGCAATCACCATGTCCAGCTCATAGAAGAACTCTCTAAACGCAACCTGCAGCAAACTCCGCACCCGCATCGCCTTCAGATAATCCCTGGCCGGCAAATCACCGGCAGCCTTTAACCCAGCCGCCTGCTTGGCATCGGCAAGCTGATCCACCTTGCCACTAGAAATGAGCTCCTCAAAAATACTCGAAGCCTCACCCTGAATGATCGTGCTCACCAGCGGCCCATAAGGATAATCCGGCAACTCGACTTCTTTCAACTTCACACCCAAACCGCGAAACACATCAAGGGTCGCCGCAAAAGCTCGCCGAGTCTCCGGCTCAGCCCACTCTTCCCAATCCACCTTCGCGTAGCCAACCGTGTATTCCTTCATCGATCGAGCAAACTGCGGCGTATAGAAGAATCCCTTATCCGCACTCATCGGATCCGCCGAGTCCCCACCCGAAATTGCCTCAAGAATAATCCCGCAATCCTCAGCCGTTCTGGCGAGAGGCCCCACCTTGTCGAGCGTCCAACTCAACGCCATCGCGCCAGCTCTACTCACCAATCCGTAGCTAGGTCTTAACCCGGTCACACCGCAAAACGCTGCCGGCGTCAGAATACTGCCGCTCGTCTCACTTCCCAATGCAAAGCCAACCATCCCGCCCGCAACAGCCGCACCGCTCCCGCTCGACGACCCAGAACCGCTCGCCCGTCGCGTCGATGAATCGGGACATCCGTCGTGCTCCGTGTGAAAGTCGTTGCGGGTGCCGAGCGGCACCCGCAACGACTTTCACACGGAGCACGAC
>CAZZGS010000184.1:0-8115 GCA_964653845.1 uncultured Bryobacter sp. | reverse complement strand
GCGCCGCTGGAATCTTTGACAACGCCAGAGATTGTGGAGTTATCGGATTGTGCGAAACCCAGGCTGGTGGCAAGAAGCATTGCCAAAGCCATTAGGCCCACACGGGAGAGAACGGAGCTTACTTTGCTCTTCATATGTTTTTTCCTCAGAACAGAGAGAGATTGTTGAGCCTGGCGAGACCAGGCCAGAATAGCGAGACTCTTAATATCCTATCGGAAAAGTACTACGAATGGGTTAGGGTTCGATGAACCTTAACTAAAAGTAGAACTTTCCGCCAAGTTGGATTACCCGAGTGGTAATGCCTTGAACGCCGCCGCCGACTGCACCATATGTGGCCGAACGTACGTTGCGATCAAGAGCACCAGGTTCAGGATTGTAGTGATTCGGGATATTGTAAATTTCCGTGCGGAACTCAAATCGCATCGTCTCGGTGAACCTAAAGCTTTTGTTTACTGAGAAATCGATATTGATGATGCCAGGCAGGCGAACGGCATCGGTGCGCGGCGAAGTGCCAAAGCGACCGTAGGCGGAAGGATTCCGGTCAGCGGCCACAAAAGCCCCTGTGTTAAACCATTTCGTCCAGGAGCGTTGATCGCCCGGCAAGTTCCCGTTCTGGCCGGCAATCTGGTCCGGACGTGAATTCACGCCAGTACCAGTGGTATCGATATTTGCCGTAACAGGAGTGGGGAAGCCCCCCTGAAAAGTCATAATCGTCGAAGCCTGCCATCCGCCAAGAGCGCCCTTCAAAAGCTTATTGCTTGTATTGCGGAAGATCGGCAGATCGTAGAGCACGGTATTCACTTGGCGATGACGCAAGTCGAAACCCGAAGTACCACGATCGTTCCGGCCGTTATATACGTCCTGCGGAGCACCAATAAAGTTACCGCCGCCGACCTGACCGCCGATATCGTTAGGGCCAGAAATCGAGTGCGCCCACGTGTAGGCGCTCAAGAAGGTAATACCCTTGGCCATGCGGCGTTCGAGCTTCAACTGCAATGAATGGTAAATGCTATTGCCAACCGATTTATCGCTGCGCACAGGGCGTTGGAAGAACTGATTCGGCCGGCGGGCATTGATCGATGGCTGTCCTGCAATGCGCGGGTCAATCAACTGAATCGGACGATTCAAATCTTCAAAAGTCACGATCAGCTTCGTACCCTTAGATCCAACGTAGCCAGCATCGACGATGATGTTACCGGGCAGCTTTTTCTGAATGTTTACATTCCACTGCTGGATGTAGCTGTCGCGCATGTCGGGGTCGTTGGAAACAGCAAAATTCAATGCGCCACCAGTCTGTGCGCCAGCAAAAGGATTGCTAAAGAAAAGATCAGGTGTCCCGGACGGGCTGCCGACGATATTGGCGCCAGCCGTAGCCTGCGCACCCTCAGCCATGGCGAAGATCGCGTTGGAGATCTGCGGCGTAAAGTAGATCCCATAACCGGCACGAACCACCGCATCGTTCAAGAACGAAGGACGATAGGCCAGCCCAGCGCGCGGCCCCCAGTTATTGCGGTCGGGGCGAATCAGACTACTGCCCCACGGTGAAGTCTTGGGGTCGAAGAGGTTGCCTACGATGTAGCCATTCTGCGTAATGTTTACAATGCGATCATCGGCCTGCTTATGAGGGCCAAAGTAGTCATAGCGCATGCCAAAGTTCATGGTCAAACGATTCGATACGCGCCAGTCGTCGTTGATGAAGTAGCTCTGCCACAAGTTGGTCAGGCGGGTTGAGGTGGGCACCGGGTTGATCAACGCCGTACGAACATAACCAAGCATGAAGTCTGCAAAAGCCGAACCCGTATAATTGCCGTCAAAACTGAACTGCCCGCGCGGCTGACGAGCCTGATCGAAGGTGACATCGCGCTTGGCAAAGTCGGCACCCATCTTGATCAGGTGCTTGCCACGCTGCCAGGACAGCGTATCCGTAAATTGAAGGATGGAGTTGGACCGGTCACGCGGCCCAATCTGCCGCTGCAAGTCGAACACAGAGTAGCCGCCATCTGCCCCGCTGATGCTGATCGACGGCGGGCCAAATTCCTTCGGCAGCTTCGATACCAGCGGCAAGCCCATTTTGTTGGCGATATCAAAGTCGGCCTTGTTGGAAGTACCGAAGCTTTCAAACTCGGCAAAAGAAGCCGTACCGCCCTTGAAGTCGTTGATCAAGGTTGGGGTGAAAGTATGCACCCAGTTGCCGCTTAAAGTGCGGGCCGAACCAACGTTGTCGCGCTGGTCATTACCCCAAAATGGAGCACCCGCTTCAAAAGTGTCGTTGAAGACGTAGCGGGCAAAAATAGTATCTTTCTGTGAGAAAGTATGGTCGATTCGGGTGGTGTAGGTGTCCTGCTGGGATAACCCGGTGGGGCGTTCAGAGATGAAGTTCTGCACACCTACCAGAGTGTTCGGCAGGGGAGTAAATCCGATAAAGGCCCGAGCCTGTGGGCTTAAACGAGAGAGAGGAATCTGGTTATTTACGACCCCGGCATTAAGCGGATCTCGCAGCGTGAGTGGAGCACGCGTGACGGCATTCACGAGTCCGCGGAAGTCACCATTGCGCTGCAGGTCCGTCGGCACAATTCGAAAACCAGGATTGGCGGCGGAAAGCAGCCGTCCCGATTCCCAGTTAAAGAAGAAGAAGGTCTTGTCCTTACCGTTGTAAACTTTCGGGATAATCACTGGCCCGCCCAGGTTCACACCATACTGATTGCGATTGAGGCGCGGGTTCACCGCAGCCTTATTGGCAATCGCGTCATAAGTCTGGGTCAGCGCATCGTTGCGATTGAAGAGCCAGAGGGTTCCGCGATACTGATTGCCACCACGGCGAGTAATCAGGTTCACCTGACCGCCGGGCGCACCACCAGACTCGGCACCATAGCTCGACGTCTCTACCTTGAATTCACTCAGCGAGTCAATGCTGGGTGAGAAACTAAAGGTCATCGCGTCGTAGTCCATGAACTCGATACCGTCAAGGAAGTAGCGGTTGGCAGTATCACGAGCGCCATTGGCGCTAAAGCCTGTTTCGCCAAAGGCGGAACTCTGTTGCCCGATCGAGCCACGCCCGCGGCGCACCGTAATTGAGCCAGGCGTCCCGGCCTGCACGCCTGGAATCAACTGCGCAAGCTGCACAAAGTTGCGGCCGTTGAGCGGCAACTGGATTACCTTGGCCGCATCGATAACCGTACCGACGACAGCGTTGTCTGTTTGCAGCGCGGCAGCAGACGCGTCGACCGATATCGATTCGCTGACATCGCCAACCTTAAGCAAAAAGTCCTGGCGCAGGGTCTGCTGCACCTGCAAGGTGAGTAAAGCAATCTTCTGGCTCTGGAAGCCCTTGGCGGTGAGAGCAACGCTGTATTCACCAGCAGGAAGAAATGGGATGGTGTAGTTGCCGCTGGCATCAGAAACGGTCTCGCGAACGGAGTTGTTGGCTACGTTTACGACCTTAACTGAGGCGGCTGGGATGGAAGCACCCGAGGCATCTGTGACGGAACCAATCAGGGTTCCAGCGGTTTGCTGTCCGAACAGAGCAAGCCCAGCAAACAGAAGCGATAAAAACAAATTACGAAGCAACATTTAACTGCAATGCTATCAAGGATTCGCTCCGAATGATATAAACCTCAACGCCCGGCTACTCCCAATCGTCATTCCAATATGACCAGGCAAACCAATTCCCTGCTCCCAGCAACCTTGTTCCTCGCAAGCACGGTTTTTGCTGAAACGATTCACGTCACTCCCACAGTGATCCAACACGCCGTACTGCCCAAAGCGGCCTTCGTTCATGCAATTTCCTCAAACGAAGGCAATGCCGGCATCCTCACCAGCTCCGAAGCTCAACCGGACTTGAGATCCTGGCTACAAATCGAAAATGGCAAAGTGGTTTTCAGCCGCGAAGTGCCCGTCCCTCAGCGAATGCCGGTCGCTGTCGACGAAAAGCGCATCGCCTGGGTCACAAGTTCCAATGGCGCATCGAAAATAAATCTTTTGACACCGCAGACGGGGGTTATCAAAACCCTCAATGTCTCACTTGCCGGAATCACGCAACTCTCAATCGTCGGTCCGC
This sequence comes from uncultured Bryobacter sp., assembly GCA_964653845.1. Taxonomy (GTDB): domain Bacteria; phylum Acidobacteriota; class Terriglobia; order Bryobacterales; family Bryobacteraceae; genus Bryobacter. Next base: position 4,058 of record CAZZGS010000184.1, on the reverse strand, counting down.
ACCTGTTCACGATTTCAGCACGAGGCGATCAATCGATGCATCTCCACCAAGTGTCAATAGGAGATGGCACCCTCAGCTACCTCAGCCTACTAACCCCACAATGGGCGGCTATCTCCTTTGGACAATCCATCAAGGACAGGCTCACCTTGATAGACAACGCGGAGGGCAGATTCCGCGAAGATGCGACGAGTGTACCTTACACCCCTGGCTCCTGGAAACGAATCGAATCCCCGATTATCGATATTACGAGGAACCTGAATAACTCGAAGATGGGGCCCAAGTTCAGCCTGAATCTAATTATTCAGCACTGGTTCACAAAGGCTGGCAACCATGTCTTTGTCACTAGACACCGGGAATCTATGAAGGGCCAATACGCAATTGAGACCGACTCTAACGGCCGACAACTAGAACAATTTTTGCTCGAAAACTGGGGCAGCAAAATCGGCGAAGCTGGTGATTTCAGCCGCCATTCGTTTACAACCTACACAGGCATCGGCTCGCTCCAATACTCCGGCGATCTCGTAGGATACTTTGATCTTCTTTGAGGGAGTAGATGTATTAAGTCTAAATGGCCAGAAGCAATTCACGCTCACCTCCGAACGGAATTGTAATTCAGACGTAACATTCCTACATAGCAGTAGTATTGACAGCCGAAAGATTCGAGCGCATAATCGCCTCATGAAGCATGCAATATCGCTTTTTGCTCTAAGCTTAGCCGCACTCCAAACGTTTGCGGCAGACTTACCAATAGCACCCGTCAAAAGCGATTCGGTAATTCCAAGGAACCGAATCGACAAAGATCAATTAATTGAAGTTCGTTCCGGCACTCTTGGGGCCGCAGCCATTACTCGCTTGAAAACTGGCGCTTCAAACTTAATTGAATACCCCATCGACACTCAAAATCAGGCCGAACAGAGGCTTGAGGTTCCACCAAACAGCATTTTGGCATTTGGGGAGAAGCGGATCTACTGGTTTACTACCGCTGGCTCGTCTCCAGGCCTGAACAGCTTTTCCTTGGATAAACGCGAGTCGACTAATTTAGCTCCTGCGCTTCGAGGCGTTCTCGACTTGAAATCTGGGAACGATTCTATTTATTTTCTTACATTGAGTGGGAGAATCTTCAGCCTGGCAATGGTGAGTCCCTCCGATGGTCAAATCAAGAATTTAGACACTTTGGATAACTCGCACCAAGTTGTTAAGTTTGGAAATTCAGGCAATGATGATATCGTTCTGATCGACCCAATCAGCGCCCAGTTTCGTCTAGACCAAATTAAACCGTTTTATAGAGCTGGAGCATGGAAGTCGATAAAATCCGACCTCACTAAGCCTTCAGATTGGAATTCGCAGCAAAACGTCTCGGTCCAACCTGGAGTTAGAATGTTCACAGCGAAGATTTTGTCGCACGCTTCAGACCCGTTGAATAAAACTCATACATTCGTTGTTGCCGCGACAAGGGAATATCCCGTAACGTCAGCGATAACTGTTAACGCTGAAGGGACTGAGATCCGTCGATTTACGATGGGAATTCCTGAGCAGGATCGCCCGCTCCTGAGAATGGATTTTGCTTCTTCAGCAAATGATTTGAGTGGATTGAGTTTTTGGCTTAAAGACGGCTCTAAGTTGACCTACAAGGGGGTCAAGTAAATGAAAACCATCCTCACATCAGTGGTAGCCTTCATGACCCTATTTGCGCCGAGCGCCCTAGGCTTTGAATGCACGACTTACTACATTTATTGCTCAACTATTGGGGCACCCGCTTGCGGCGGCTTTGTAGCCGCCATCGTTTCATCCACTACTCCGTCTACCTCCCCACACCCTACAGGAAATTCTTGCTACTCGAATGGATGCGCAGTGTATGCAGATGAACTCAGTGTGCTAATAAGCTACACAGACTGCAACGGAAATCCTCAAAACACATACGCGTACACTTGTTGCGGCTAACGACTTAACGAAAACATCGAGTTGCTTCCAGGTTAAAAAAGGACAGCGACTCGATGTTTCAATATGGTCTTTACAAAGCGCAACCGAAGATTTGTAAGAATTCGTCGTGACTGACTAGACTACGTCGACGCCCATCGAACGGCAGGTACCCTTTACCTGATTGATAACGCCTTCGAGGTCGAAGCTGTTCAAGTCAGGCATCTTGGTCTTGGCGATCTCTTCAACCTGCTTCATCGTGATCTTGCCAACCTTGTTCTTGTTCGGTTCTTTCGAGCCGCTGGTGATGCCCAGAGCCTTCTTGATCAGAACCGGAACCGGCGGGGTCTTCGTGATGAAGGTGAACGAACGATCCGAATAGATCGTGATCACAACGGGAATGATCAGCCCGGCCATATCAGGCGCGGATGTCCTCGCGTTGTAGGCCTTGCAGAATTCCATGATGTTGACGCCCTGCGGACCGAGCGCCGTGCCGACCGGAGGTGCGGGAGTGGCTTTGCCCGCAGGGATTTGCAGCTTAACCGAGCCAGTAACTTTCTTTGCCATGTGTGCTTATACCTTCTCTACTTGTAAGAAATCGAGTTCGACAGGAGTGGAGCGTCCGAAGATGGTCACCATCACGCGCAGCGTATTGCGCTCGTGATTGACTTCGTCCACCTTGCCCGAGAAATTGTTGAACGGCCCGTCGACGATGCGTACCGTTTCGTTCTTTTCGTAATTGACCTTGGGCCGCGGAGCGTCGCCCGTCTTGGTCTGACGAAACAGAACTTTATTCACTTCATCCGCTGTAAGCGGCACTGGGGTGTTGCCACCACCGACAAATCCAGTCACGCGCGGAGTGTTTTTCACTTCGTGCCAAAGCTGATCGTCCATCTCCATCTGGATCATGACGTAACCCGGATAGAGCATCCGGTCGCTCGTAACCTTTTTGCCATTCTTCATCTCGACCACTTGCTCTTTGGGAATCAGAATCTGACCCAAACGGTGATCGAAGCCAAACGCTTCTGCGCGGCTCTTCAAACTTTCGGCAACCTTGTTCTCAAAACCCGAATAGGTATGAATAATGAACCAGTTCATGTTGGCATGAGCTGGGTTTTCGCCCGTCTCTTCGGGGGCTGCCTCTGCTTCAACTGCCTCTGCGGCAACTGGCTCTTCAACAGGAAGCTCTTCGACAGGCGCCTCTTCGACAGGAGCGTCTTCCACGGCTACAGCTTCAACTACGGCTTCAGCCGGGACTTCTGGTTCTGCACCAGCTTCGATTTTTTCTTCAAATTCCGCCATAAAGACCTCGGGAAATTACTTCGCGCTCCATGCAAAAATCTGCGTTACGCCGCGGGCGAAGAGTTGGTCGACGACAGCGAAATAGGCCGCGAACAAAAACACGCTCGTCACGACCACCGTGGTTGTCGCGATCACCTGCTTGCGGCTTGGCCACGTGACCAGTCGCATCTCCTTTTGGAGGTCTTCAAAGTAATTTTTTGTGTTCTGGACCCACGAAGAGGCTTTTTCCAGTGTAGTTTCGTTCGCCATGTGATGCTTTCTCCGGGCTCAACCTCTTATGGGTTGGCGGGGAATCAAGGAAGATTTGGCAGGGGCAGAGGGATTCGAACCCCCAAAGGCGGTTTTGGAGACCGCAGGTTTACCGTTAGCCTATGCCCCTATCGGATCTCACTCTAGTATAAAACAATTGGGGACTGCAACCCAATTCGAGTTCAGCCCCCATACCAAAGCAAGTAAAAAGCCGGACTACTCGACGATTTCTGATACTGTGCCGGCACCGACTGTACGGCCGCCTTCGCGAATTGCGAAGCGCAAACCCTTGTCCATGGCCACCGGGGTGATCAGTTCAATTTCCATCTGTACGTTGTCGCCAGGCATAACCATCTCGGTGCCTTCAGGCAGCTTGGCCACACCAGTTACGTCCGTCGTGCGGAAGTAGAACTGGGGACGGTAGCCGTTGAAGAACGGAGTGTGACGTCCGCCTTCTTCCTTGCTCAACACGTAAACTTCGCCCTTGAACTTCTTGTAAGGTTTGATCGAACCCGGCTTGGCGATAACCTGACCACGCTCGACGTCGTTCTTTTCAATACCGCGCAACAAGAGGCCGACGTTGTCGCCAG
>CAZZGS010000183.1:6835-8117 GCA_964653845.1 uncultured Bryobacter sp. | reverse complement strand
GCATCCAGAGTGGCTGCCACGTTGGGACGCGTACTAACGATTCGCCCAACCTTGAGATTTTGTGGGAGGGCGGAGCAAACTACCAGCCTGGAGTGAGGCAGAAGTTCACAGTAAGGATTACCGACGCGGCGCGGCGTTATGGTTTCCAAGCCTCTGCTCGACTTGAGAGCAGTACGATCAATGGTCAGGCGGGAACATTCCGTCCCCTCAGCACAGCAACTTATGTGATTTGCGACAACGGCCAGGATCGACCCGCCATCGGCTGTCCGGCATCTGCGCCGGTGGAATTCATTACTCATAGCACGCCAAGCACAAGTAACACCTTTGAATTCGAATGGACTCCTCCGGCAAACCAGTCAGCCGGCGCGGTGATGATTTACGTAGCCGCGAATGCCAGCAACGGCCCCGCACCGAGTGGATCGAAAGTACATCTGAAGAGCATTCGCTTGCAGCCGGGGGCGGGCGGTGGTGGCACCAGACCAACGATCAGCCAGGGTGGCGTGGTCCAGGTAGGGAATTTCGGTGCCGGAACAAGAGTGTCTCCTGGCACCTACATGGAAATCTTCGGTCGCGACTTATCGCTTACGACACGGAGTTGGGGCGGTGGCGATTTCAACGGTGGGGTGGCCCCGACAAACCTGGACAACGTGCAGGTAACGGTAGATGGGAAGGCCGCATTTGTAAACTTCGTCAGCCCAACGCAGGTAAACGTAGTGGTGCCGGATGGAATTGCCGAGGCCCCGATTCAAGTTGTAGTTAGGAATGCGGGTGGCAGCAGTGACCCGATTGCAGTGACAGGTACGAGACGGTCGCCTGGAATCCTGGCGACACCTGGCTTTATCGTTGGTGGCCGTCAATTTGTGGTGGCACAGTTTGCGGACGGCACTTTTGCCGGACGGGTGGGGCTAATCAATGGAGTCACCTTCCGCACTCCACGACCGGGCGACAGGTTAGTAATATATGGCGTAGGCTTCGGCGCAACTACTCCGTCAGTTGCAGCGGGCACGATCGTAACACAGAGTACAGATTTGGGCAGCAGTTATAGAGTCCAGATCGGCTCAGCAGCAGCAGTAGCGGAATTCAAGGGCTTGTCGCCGAATTTCGTGGGCCTGTATCAGTTCAACATCGTGATGCCCAATGTTCAGGCGGGCGATCAGGAAATTACGATGGAAGTGGATGGCGTGAAAACGCAATCCGGGGTCTTTCTGACTACGGCAAATTAGCCGTAGTCTCGCAGTACCAATCCATTTGATGGGGGTCTAACCAAGATGTTAAATAGAAT
>CAZZGS010000183.1:0-6825 GCA_964653845.1 uncultured Bryobacter sp. | reverse complement strand
GTCGGCGCTCCCACTGATTATGTTTGCCCGCAGTGGGGGTGCGCCGATCCGGCGCACCGGCGCTGCTATCGATGGAGGCACCGATTGTACGGCTTGCCATCGTGGGCTTGCAGCAAACCCAGATTCGCGCGGCTATGTTCGCATCAGTGCGGTGAACTATACACCGGGGAAGAAACAAACAATTCGGGTTCAGGTTTTTCACCCGGATGCGGCTCGCTGGGGCTTTCAGCTCACGGCACGCCAGACCAGGGATGAGAATGTGAAAGCAGGGGTATTCACCCCGAACGATAATGTTCAGGTGAACTGTGATCCAGGTGGTAACGCGCCTTGCGGGACAGACCGCGAGTTTGCCACGCATCTGGTTGCGTCGACACGCAGCGGAGCGGCTGGATTGGCTACTTACAGCGTGGAATGGACCCCGCCCGAAGCTGGTACCGGCGAAGTTGTTTTATATGCAGCGGGCAATGCAGCCGACAATGGCGGTAGCAATGCCGGAGACCGCATCTTTACCAGCAGCTTGAAGATTTCGCAGGCTGGGGCACTTGCCCGCCCAACTGTGAGCAATGACAGCGGCGTGGCATTGCAGGGCTTCGGTGGAGGCAAGAACATCGCCCCTGGAAGCTGGATCGAAATCTTTGGTGCAAATCTGACCAACGTGACACGGGAATGGGCGGTATGGGACTTTGCCGGTGTTAACGCACAGAAATCACTGGAAGGACTTGGCGTCACGGTTGGGGGCAGAGATGCTTTTGTTCGATTTGTGAGTCCCGGACAGGTAAACGTTCAGGTGCCGGACGGAATTGGTACAGGCCCCGTGAACGTAGTGGTAACAAATGAAGCTGGCGCTAGCGCGAACATTCCGATGACTGGTGTGGCGCGTGCTCCTGGGGTTTTGGCTCCGGCCAACTTCAACGTTGGCGGCCGGCAACTTGCAGTTGCACTCTTTAGCGACAACACCACGTTTGTAGGCAGAAGCGGTGAAATCGCTGGTGTGACCAGCCGCCCAGCAAGAGCCGGTGAGACCATCACCCTCTATCTTGTTGGTGCTGGAGCAACGAATCCGGCGGTTCCTGCGGGTACTGTTGTCAGTGGAACTCCTTTGTTGACCAATGCCACTGTTCGCTTTGGCGATGCGCCTGCAATGGTAAGCTACGCCGGCCTTGCGCCGGGTGCGATCGGCCTCTACCAGTTCAATATAGTGGTGCCGAACGTCGCAGCGGGCGATGTTCGCCTTGCGATCACGGTTGACGGTGTGGCAGTAGCGCAAACGCTAACTACTGTCGTCGGAAACTGAGAATTTTAATTGCCTCTTTGCACTAGATCAGCAGTGCAAAGCAGCAACCTGTCGATTTTCCTAATTGCATTCTTTGGGGCGGTAGCGGGGCAACCTGTTACCGCCCAATCTTTATTGTTGCCTCCGACATACACAGCGGCCAGCATTGCCAGCACTGCGAGTACCCGGGCCGGACGCCTGGCTCCGAACACGGTTTTTACGATCTACGGGACAGACTTGTCGTTCATTACCTGGGCAGTATCGTCGCAGGAGATTGTGAACCAGAGCCTACCGACATCGACACCGGTTGGCGAGGTGTACGTGCAGTTGCAGGGACGCCGCATCCCCTTGTTTTTTGTTTCTCCTAAGCAAATCAACGCGCTAATTCCTGCCGATGTCCTGCCTGGAGATCGCACAGTTCGTGTGTTTCGGGATCTGGTGGGCGGGCCAACGGTTAGCGTTCGAGTGGAGGCGGAGGCGCCAGAGTTCTTTCGAGTGGGGACAGGGTTTGCCGCAGCGACCCATGCCGATGGCCGGGTAATTACCGCAGAATCCCCAGCCGAAGAAGACGAGGTGGTTGTGGTCTATGGGACAGGGTTTGGAGCTGTTGGGGCGATTGAGAATGGAGTGCTGGCACCATCGCGGCCGGCGCAAGTGTTGCGGGCGCGAGACTATCGCATTCGGATTGAAGGCGAGGAATTGCCAGCCGAGGCACTGCTCTATGTGGGAGCGACACCGTTTTATGCAGGACTCTTTCAGGCGAATCTGCGACTGCCGAAGCCGCTGGGCGAGAATGTGCGGATCGAAATCGGTGTTGGCGGCAACTGGAGTGGCGGCGACTTGCGGCTGAATACGAAGAAAATCGCAACTCAATGACTGTCATCGGCGTTAAACCGATAGAGGCTAAGATAAAAGTCATGCGTAGTGCTTTGATAGGTTTAGTTGCGTTGAGCCTGGGAGCCCAGGATGCTGCGGTGCCGGTGGAAAAGACTTTTACGGTTGATCCAGGCACACGGATTCCCTTGACTATGCTGAATAGTGTCAGCACGCGGAATACAGGCGAGGGAGATCGCATTTATCTTGAGACGCTATTCCCCGTTGTAGTGGGTGGGAAGATAATCATTCCGCCTGGATCGAGCGTTGCAGGCACGGTAACGAGCCTGAAGCGTCCTGGCAAGGTGAAGGGGAAGGGCGAGCTTTTCGTTCGGTTTGACACGCTTATACTACCGAACGGAGTGACCCGTGATTTCAAATCGAGATTGGGTTCGATTGACGGGCGAGACAATCAGGGCTTCGACCGGGAAGAGGGCAGGATTAAGGGCGAGGGAAGTAAGGCAGGGGACGCGCAAACAGTAGGAGTTGGAGCGACAACTGGCGCAACTGTAGGCGCAATTGGCGGAGCAGTATCAAGAAGCGCAGGAATGGGTTTGGGGATTGGAGCAGGTGCGGGCGCGGCTGCCGGGCTTATGGCCGTCTTATTGACTCGCGGGCCGGACGTCGTTTTGGCCAAGGGGTCGACAGTTGAGATGTTGCTGGACCGGCAATTGAGCTTCACCGAAGACGAAGTGGAGTTTCAGGGGAGCGGCAACTACCGGCGCAGCGGCGACGGCAGCGGACCGGTGAACAACAAAAAATCGAACACCGGTGGCTTTGGCCGTCGCCTTCCGATCCCTTAATGGAATAGAATCCCAGAGTGTCCTATCTACTTGCACTCGATGAAGGAACGACGAGCGCACGCGCCGCCGTTTATGACGAACAGGCTCAACGTGGCTCGCTGGAATCAGTCAGTTTCAATCTGAATTATCCTCATCCGGGCTGGGTGGAAGTGGATGCAGACGTGGTTTGGGGTGCCCAACTGGCAGCAACCCGCCGAGTGCTGGACGTCTCAAAGATCGACCCAAGGGAAATCATTGCCCTCGGGATTACCAACCAACGCGAAACGACCGTAGTGTGGGAAAAGGCGACCGGCAGACCGGTTGGCCCTGGCATCGTTTGGCAATGCCGCAGGACTGCTGCTTTTTGTGATCAACTTTCTCGCGGGCCCCACAAGCGGATGATCGAAGAACGCACGGGTCTGGTGATTGATGCCTACTTCTCGGGATCGAAACTGCGCTGGCTACTCCAACAGACTCCCGATGGACGAGCCCGTGCAGCCAATGGCGAACTGCTTTTTGGCACCATCGACACCTGGCTGATCTGGAAGCTGACCGAAGGCAAAGTTCACGTCACGGATACGACGAACGCATCGCGGACGATGCTGATGAATCTGGAGACGGGCGCATGGGATGAGGAGTTGCTCGGGATCTTCGATATTCCCGTAGTGATGATGCCGAAGATTGTTGGTTCGCGTGAAGTAGTTGGGGTTACATCGGGAGATCTCTTTGGCGCCGAGATACCGATTGCCGGGATCGCTGGGGACCAACAGGCGGCCCTCTTTGGCCAGGCTTGCTTCCATCCCGGTTTGACCAAGAACACGTATGGCACAGGTTGTTTTGCGTTGATGCAGACTGGATCGCAGAGGCCTGTGTCAACCAATCGCCTGCTGGCAACACGCGCAGCTTGCAGAGGAGACGACCCTCGGTATGCGCTCGAAGGAAGTGTCTTTGTCGGTGGGGCAGCGATGCAGTTTCTGCGCGACAATCTAGGGCTCTTTGGCGACGTGGCGCTGACGGGGGAACTTGCGGCTACTACTCCCGATACAGGCGGAGTCTACCTGGTTCCGGCATTTACCGGTATGGGTGCCCCTTATTGGGACCCGGACGCACGCGGCCTGATCTGCGGGCTGACGCGGTCCACTTCCCGAGCCCAGCTTATCCGGGCCGGCCTTGAGAGCATTGCCTACCAGAGCTACGACTTGTTTGAAGCGATGAAGGCCGATACGGGGCAGGCACTGAAGGAATTGCGAGTGGATGGTGGTGCGGCAGCCAATGACTTTCTGATGCAATTCCAGGCCGATCTGCTCGGTTGTCCTGTTGTGCGGCCGATGGATATCGAAAGCACGGCGCTTGGGGCCTGCTATCTGGCAGCCCTCGGGATTGGCCACTTCAAGGAGACCTCAGAGCTTGAGGGTTTCTGGAGGATCGAGAAGCGCTTTGAACCGGCGATGCAGCCTGCAGAGCGGGGAGCGCTGCTCGACGGCTGGCGAAGTGCGGTTGGCAAGGCCCGCAGCTAAGCCTGATTTGTCACGTCTTTGTAAATATTTAGTGAAAGTTCTGATGGGTGATTTCTGCCCATTAGCCCCATTCAGGCAAGGTCAAGGCCAGTGAAGGTCTTGTTTGTTCCAGGTTTGTAAAAATGACTGCTGCAATGACTACTTTGGGGGCAAGTAGTTGAAATAGTACGCCATTGCTTCCAAAGGCAACATCTGGTATTTGTTGTTCACCAACTATTGGTAAAGGGGTTCCTATGTTTCGAAAAGTCCTCGGTCTGGCTCTGTTAGCCACCGTCTCAATGATTTCCTCTGCATTTGGGCAGAGCGTAGAATCGATTCCGTTCCGGATCAATATGAGTCCGGCAAATGAAGTGCCGGCGATTGAAGGCCTGGCGGCTACAGGCTTTGGCACCGTTTGGGTGCACGTTGTCCGAGACGCTGCGGGCAAAGTGACCAGCGGCACCGTAGACTTCGGGGTTCGCTACCAGTTTCCGAGTGAAGTAACCTTCACTGGCCTGCATATCCATCGTGGAAATGCCGGAGCCAACGGCCCTGTGCTGCTGGACAGCCGGATTACCGGAGCGAATCCCGTTGTGGATGCAACAGGTCGCGGAGAGATCAAGCGAACTGCAGAAGTGGCCGCAGGATCGGCCAACGCGATGGTGCTTGAAGAAATGATCGCCAGCCCTTCCAGCTTTTATCTGAACTTGCACACGACGGTGAATCCCGGCGGAGCTGTGCGTGCGCAAATGATACGCGCTGAGCGCCGGGTTTATGGCGTCATGATGCTGCCGGAGAACGAAGTTCCCGCCGTGACATCGAACGCGCGCGGCATAGGATTTTTGACGATCCTTGCATCGCTCGAAGCGGGAAGACTGATAAGCAGCGAAGTCACTTTCGACATCAATTACACGGGGTTTGCCGAGGGCACGCAGTTCACGGGGATGCATATCCACACTGGCACCAATGGCACCAACGGCCCGGTAACCCTGGATAGTACACTGACTCGCGCACAAAACATACTTGCGGGAACGGGTGGGGCTGGAAACTTGCGCTATGCCATTGACGTCAACGTAGCAGCTCCCGCTGCCGCAAACACGATTCTCGGAGTCTGGACAGATGCCGGATCCGCCTATTGGAACCTTCATACCGTTGCCAATGCTGGCGGCGAGATTCGTGCGCAGTTACGCGAAACGGAACGACTTTCCTTCTCAGTTCAGATGAGCACGGCCAACGAAGTACCTGCCATCGTTGGGCTGAATGCCTCTGCCGCTGGATCATTCGAAGCAAATCTACTCCGTCGGCCAGATGGAACAGCCATGGCAGCCTACGGCGTCTTCTCAGTGAATCATCGCTTCCCTGGTGAAACCACGTTCACAGGTCTGCATATGCATAACGGCGCTGCCGTAGCGAACGGCCCTGTTACTTTAGATAGCGGCATTCGTGCTGGAGCAACTGTATTGAGCGAAACAGGCGTGGGCAACATTTACCGGACGGCAATCCTGTCTACCGATGCCCAGTTGGCTGGCCTCAACAACATACTCACCAACACCGACAACAACTATCTGAATCTCCACACGACGGTGAACCCGGGTGGGGCAGTTCGCTCGCAGATCCTGCCTGTCAATACCGCTCTGCCTTCGATTGAAACTGTGATCAGTGCAGTATCGGACATCAACCTTCGTAGTGTGGCCCCGGGTGGCTTGATGACCATCTTTGGCACCAATCTTGCCAAGCTTCCGGGTAACCTCGATGGCTGGCAGGCTGGACGGATTCCTCCTTCGCTCAATGGCACGAGTGTTGATTTAGGCGGTAGGCCTGCTGCGATCCTGAGTGTGAGCCCACGTTCGATCCTGGCGCAAGCTCCAGTCGATGTAGCCATCGGCAATGCAGATCTGGTAGTGAAGAGTTCGAACGGCACAAGCAACAGCTTCCGCGTCGCGGTAGCCCGCGTCGCACCGGCAGTTTTCTTTGACCAAATTTCAAGCGATGGCAACCGAGCCGTTGCCTACAATCTGGCAGGTGGCGCTCAGATCACCAAAGACAATCCGGCAGCGGCTGGTACGGCCGTGGGCATCTTCACCACTGGCTTTGGCTTGAGCACTCCCCCCCAGCAGACTGGCGATGTCGTTCGTGGCCCGACGGAGCGCTTCACCGGCGTCACAGTTACAGTTGGTGGACGTGCAGCAACTGAAATGATGTCGATCCTGATTCCGGGTTATGTCGGATTCAGCCAGACCATCTTCATGACTCCTGCAGGTTTGACCGGCGCTCAGCCCCTCGAAATCGAGTACCTGGGTGTGAAATCGAACCGCACCACCCTCTACATGCGTTAAGACTAGAGGATGGCTTTTAACTGGAATCTGCCGCTGCGCTTTCTGGGCGCTGTGCAGTTTCTCAC
>CAZZGS010000182.1:0-8168 GCA_964653845.1 uncultured Bryobacter sp. | reverse complement strand
AGTTTCGATTGGAAAGGCGCACGAGTCGGCGAGAATGGGTTCCGCGAATTCAGAGAAGAGTCAGAAAATCCAAAATGCAATTCACCTCTGAACTTGTCGGTCCCGGGGCGCGTGAAAATCTCGATCCTGCCAAAGCCAATCCGGTCATATTCCGCTGAGTAAGGATTGCGATTGACGCGAACTTCCCGAATAGAGGACTTGGGCGGCAGCTTGCCACCAGAGAACCCATCAATAAAAAGCTGCCCGCCGCTAGGTCCGGCACCGGGCCCCGCCAGCGCCATCAACTCATCCTGCAACGCATCGGGGTCGTCAGAAAAAGATGCCAGGTCTTCCGCCGTCAGAACAAGCGCGCTGGCGTTGGATAGCGGGTCCGTCGAAACACCCTCAGCCTCGCTCTGCACGTTAACCACTTGGGCTTGTGCATCAAGCGACATCTGGATGTTGAAAACCGTAGCGCCAGACACCGGCAGATCGTCGATTCGATAAGCGGCAAAGCCAGGCTTCTCGATCCGGACAATATACTTGCCTAAGGCAAGATTGCGTATCTCGAAAGAACCAGCCGCATCCGTATTCTTCCGCTGCTCCTTGCCGCCGGCCTGGGCGATGCGCACGACTGCGCCTGGGATCGCCGCTCCCGATGGATCGGTCACCTGACCTTTGAAGGTGTTCAGACCCGAGACCTGGGCAAGGAGAAGCAGAAGGTACACCATGTTCAATTAGTTCTGAGGAGGAGGAGGACCATCAGGTCCGCCAGGCCCACGACGTCCACGCATCTGAGCCTGAAACTTGTCGAACTTCTCGATCTGCTCTTCCTTCAGTTCCTTCTTGATCTTCGCGTTGACTTCCTGACGCATGGCCATCATCTTTTCGCGCATATCGTCAGAAGGGCCGGCTTCCCTCATTTCGCGCTGCTTCTTCATCTGTTCAGCCAGGATGGGCTTGATCGCCTTCTCCTGATCTTCTGTCAGACCGACTGCTTCTTTCATCGCGGTCATCTGGCGGGCGATCATCTGTTCTGGATCACCGCCACGGCCGCCGCCGGGAGGCTGTGCATAGCTAAGCGCCGGAAGCAAGGTGATTGCCGCGGCGAGGACGAACTTGGTAAATGTGTTCCGCATGATTAGATTCTGCATCCGCTGCGTAAAGCCATTGTGTGAATTGAGGCCAAAAGTGTAAAGGTTGGGTAAAAGTCCCACAAACGTTGCGAAGCAGTGATTAAGCTTAGGCTGGAAGAGTATGAGCGAAACTCCGCTGTTGATTATCGATGACGATGTGAAGCTGGCAAGGCTTCTCAAAGACTATCTGACTCCCCTTGGTTATGAGGTGGACGTCGTCCACAATGGCTCAGCAGGCCTCAAAAAAGCCCTCGAGATGCCTTACGCCGCGGTAATCCTCGATGTGATGCTTCCGGGTATGAACGGAATGGAAGTTCTCCGCGAACTGCGCCGCGTAAGTGACATCCCCGTCCTGATGCTGACTGCCCTGGGCGACGAGCCAGACAGGATTGCCGGGCTCGAAGTCGGCGCTGACGACTACGTACCCAAAACATTCTCAACCCGCGAACTATTAGCCCGCCTCCGTGCCGTCTTGCGCCGCAGTCAAATGAACGCTCGAGTAAGGATGGAAGCCGAGAGCATCGTCGTCGTCGGTGAACTAAAAATAGATGTCGAAGCTCGTACGGCAGAACTCCGGGGCGAGCAACTTTTCCTGACCCCAATCGAGTTCGATATGTTGCTCAGTCTTGGTCGCGCAGCAGGCCGCGTAAAATCACGTGAACAGTTGTTGCTCGAAGTAGCTGAACGCGACTTTGAAGTCTTTGATCGCTCAATTGATGTTCACATCTCGTCCCTGAGGCGCAAACTCGGCGACGACGCCAAGTCTCCGCGCTGGATCGAGACCGTGCGCGGTGCCGGCTATCGTTTGAAGAAGTCAGGAGCCGATCTATGATCGCGCAACCCAAGTTTCGATTGACTACCAGGATTCTCCTCCTTGCCCTCGGCAACGTTACTCTGCTCGGTCTAATGTTTCTCGCCTTCGTCCGCTGGCAGCTAGGTCAGGACTTCGAAAGCTTCTTGATGACGACTGCTCGTGAGAGAATTCTCTCCGAGACGCGAAGCATCGCTCTTGAAATGCGAGACAGTGAAGCTTCTACATGGAATCAGATACTGGCCGACCACAGTGCAACCCACGGAGTTACTTTTGCCCTTTATCGTGGCGAAGGTGAACAGGTAGCCGGTCCCAAGTTGAATCTTCCTGCCGAACTCAAAGAGCGCATGATGGCAGGCCCTCCACCCGGACGTGGCAGGGCTTGGGATGGCCCACCGCCTCCCTCTAGAGTCTTGGCAACTATGGGAGCCGGGCCATTTCTGATGAGCGCTTCCACAGGCGAATTCAACTATTGGGTCTCAATGCGAACCTACGTCCCTTCGCTGGGAGAGGGCGGACGTCCTTCAAGAGGTCTTCTGGTGATTGCCTCCCCAAACCTGCTCACCAATCCTTTCTTCTTTCAGTTGAGGCCATGGCTTTTGATTGGCTTCGTCGCCGTAGGCGTGAGTCTCCTCTGCTGGCTGCCGCTGGTTCGTGGTCTCACCAGATCCATCGTTCAGATGACCGAAGCAACGGCAAAGATCGCCGAGGGTGACTTTGATACCCAGTTGAGCGTAAAGCGGCACGACGAGCTGGGCTTGCTTGGCTCATCCATCAACCGCATGGCTGCTCGCCTCGGTGCTTTCACTCATGGTCAAAAGCGCTTCCTCGGTGACGTAGCGCATGAACTTCGTTCGCCCCTGGGGCGAATGCAACTGGCACTTGGGATCCTGGATCGCAAAGTAGATGAGAGCGGAGCTGGATACATCAAAGACATTGCCGACGACGTGAAGGTAATGGCAGGCTTGACCGATGGCCTTCTCGAGTTTGCCAAGGCCGAGATGCGGCAGGGTGCCGTCACTCTTGGTCCGGTAAACGTTGCCGATGTAGTCTGGAGAGCCGTCAAGGCCGAAGGCCGGCCTGGTGTAGAGGTCAACGTCGACGTAGACCCCATGTTGATGGTGAATGCCGAAACGGAGTGCCTCTTCCGCGCCGTTGCTAACGTGATTCGTAATGCCATCCGCTATGCAGGCGAAGCCGGGCCCATCGTTGTCGGAGCCAGCCGTCAACGCGGCGAAGTGAATCTGACTGTAATGGATGCAGGGCCAGGAGTGCCAGTCGAGAGTGTCGATCAAATCTTCGAGCCCTTCTACCGGCTCGAGTATGCACGAGATCGCGAAAGCGGCGGTGCTGGCCTTGGCTTGGCCATCGTCAAAAGTTGCGTAGAAGCCTGCGGAGGCCGTGTCAGTTGCAAGAACCTCGCCCCCACGGGGCTCGAAGTGAGTCTGGTTCTAGCGAGCGCTTGAATCGATAAAGGCAGCTACATCGGCCTTCAGTTTGAGCAATGAAGGCACGTGGATGTACATCATATGGCCAGCTTCATATTCCTTCATCGTTATGTTCTGATGATGCTTTGCTGCCAGACCCATGTGGGCGAAGGTGTACTCGGTGGCGAAGAACGGCGTCGCCAGATCGTAGTAGCCGCTAGCCACGAAGACCTTCATGTAAGGGTTGCGGTCAAAGGCAATCCGGAGTGCGTTGCTTGTGTCGGCAAACTGGTTCTGTGCGCTTGAATAATCCCACTGCAGAATGCCTCCACCGAGGGCGAAGTAGATTGAGTCTGTCTTGTATTGCAGATCTTCCCGGGCATATTGGTTCATCGCATGGGTGTAAGGGCCGAGGATAGCGGCGTTGCTTGGGTCGAATTCGGGCGAGACTGCTCCTAGATCTCCATCCGTGCCGGTCAGGCGAGAGTCGAGCCGCCCAACAGTGAGGCCATCATTCCGGCGAAGCTCTTTGGTGAAGCGCTGTATCTCAATTCGTAAATCATTCTTTAGGAGGAATGATTGAGAGAGCCCGGTGAATTTGGAGAGCTTGGTGGCGATGACTTCACGCTCGGCGGGTGTGAGCCGGTCGCCTTTCATGAGTGCACTCGCATATTCGCCTTCAGCGAACTTGCGAACTTCGACCAGTGTGCTCTTGAGGTCCTTCTGATACATGGGGTCGATCTTCTTGTGGAACCACGCAGTGGCGGTATAAGTCGGGAGGAATAGCGGGAAGGGAAGATCATTGCCCTTGGTAAAGCGGGCTGTCTGAAAGTTCAAGATGGAACTGATCAGGATGACGCCGTTGAGCGCAATACCTCTGGCGGCAAGCGCTCCGGAAAGCCCTGCGGCACGGGTGGTGCCATAAGACTCGCCAGCAAGGAAGATCGGTGAGGAGAAGCGGTTGTTGCGGGCGAGATAGAGCCGGATGAACTCACCGACGGAATCAATGTCACCAGTAAAGCCATTGAACTTGCGTGCCGTTTCGATCTTCGTGGCTCTCGAGAAGCCTGTACCGACTGGGTCAACGAAGACCAGGTCGCATTTGTCGAGCCAGGTGCCCTGATTGTCTTCCATCTTGAAAGGAGGAGGTGGCATCGACCCGTCGTCATTCATGCGAATACGCCGTGGCCCGATCGCGCCAAGGTGAAGCCAGAGTGATCCGGCGCCCGGCCCGCCATTGAAGGCGATACAAAGTGGCCGGTTTGGTATTCCCTCGACGGTATAGGCAACAAAGAAGAGGCCAGCCTCTGCTTCACCGATCGAATTTTTGATCGGCATCATTCCTGTGCTCGCCTTGTAGGCGAGTGCTTTGCCGTTCAGCTTGATCTCATGGTTGGTGACGACCAGAGGTTCATCCTTGTAAGGTTGCGTGGGGACGGTAGATGGCGGCGGCGCGGACTGAGCGAGTAGCAAGAGCAGGAGCAGATTCATTGCAGTCAGATTAACAAAGACTACTTCAGCATCCGGACGCCAGTAAGGGCGAGTGCGCCGCCCACGATCGTTGGCCAGGTGATTGGCTCGCTCAGGATAATGTTGCTCGTGAGGACGCTGAAAATCGGGACGAAGTTGAGGAAGACGGAGGTGCGGGCAGCACCGATTTGTTCCAGGCCACGAAGATAGAGGAGGAATGCCAGTGTTGTACCAAGAAAGCCGAGATAGGCACTTACACCCCAGAAAGCCCCCGTGTTGAGGTTGGGGCTGGATGGTTGAGTCAGGATCGCGTAAAGGATTAGCATGGCCAGTCCGGCCCAAATGGAATAGGCGGTAGCAGGGAGCGGGTCAATTTTGTTGGCGAGGTCACGGCCAATGATCGTGTAGGCAAACCAGGCGAGAACGGCGGCGAGGATCCAGAGATCCCCGGATCCGAGACCTGTAACGAAAAGCTTCTCAGGGTCAGCTTGCGTCAGCACCAAGCCTGCGCCGGTGAGGCTGAGTGCGAGGCCGCAGAGCTTCTTAAAGGTTACCTTCTCACCCCAGACGAATCGTGAGTAGATAAAGATCAACGAGGGCTGCAGGGAAGCCATGAGTGAGGCTCTGCCAGAAGGCACTGTACGAAGACCACTAAAGAAGCAGATGTTGTAGAGAGCGACTCCGAAAAAGCCCATGGCGACGAGCCTGTAGACGATGGGTTTCGATGGCTTCGGCCAGGGCCTGACGCCGAGCATGATGAGAAGCAGGCCAAGCGATCCGAAGCCGAAACGGCCAAGGCTCGAATAGATCGCCGGGATCTCGGCGCGAGAGAGGATACTGCCTGCCATCCAGGAAGAGCCCCAAATTGCTGCGGTGAGAGTAAGAAGAACGTAAGGACTGCCCAAGGTCCCAGTCTAGCGGCCTAAGATAGTGTCAAGGAGATCTACATTATGAAACGCACTGCAGAAGCCATTTGGCAAGGTGACTTGAAGGCTGGCAAAGGTTCACTGACAAGTGAAAGTGGAGTGCTCTCAGCAACTCCGTATTCCTTCAATACTCGTTTCGAGGCAGAGAAGGGCACAAACCCGGAAGAGCTATTGGCAGCCGCCCATGCAGGTTGCTTTACGATGGCCCTCTCTTTGATGCTGGCCGAGCGCGGGATGGTGGCAACGGAATTGAAGACCACTTGTGTGATTACTCTTGACCCGGCAACCCTGACAATCACACACAGTCATCTCACGCTTTTAGCCAAGATCCCTGGGGCAGATGCTGGCAAGTTCGAAGATGCCGTGAAGGCCGCTGAAACGGGCTGCCCGGTCTCTAAGCTCTATAAAGCCGAGATCCAGGTGGCTTCGACGCTTGAGGCTTAGGCCGCAATGATATGCTCCAACCATCATGTGTTTCTGGCTTCTTTTGTCGATGGTTGGAGCAGGATTGGCTCAAGAGCCCCTGTTGCCCATGCTCGCGAAGCAGTGTGGGGCTTGTCATACGGGCAAGCAGGCGCAGGGTGGTTTGTCGATGGACTCGATCGAGGCATTGAAAAAAGGCGGCAAGCATGGGGCCGCTCTGAGTCCCGGTGCCAGTGCAGAAAGCCTGCTGATTCAGTATGTGACTGGAGAGAAGACGCCGCGGATGCCGTTGGGGAGCGAACTGGATGCCAAGGCTGTCAGTGAGTTGCGGGCGGCCATTGATGCGATGCCAAAAGGCACCGTTGTAACGAAGCGGGATGCTCATCTTGAGTGGTTGCTCAAGATGCCCGGGGCTGTCGCGGTGCCGGAAGTTGCACAGAAGGGTTGGGTGCGGAATCCGATTGATGCGTTCGTGATGGCTGGCCTGGAGAAGCAGGGGATGAAGCCGGCAGCGGAAGCTTCAAAGAGAGTACTGTTGAGGCGGATCTACTTTGATCTGATCGGCGTACCGCCTAGCCCGGAGGAGATGCGCAAGTTTGAAGCGGATGCTGATCCTCTGGCTTACGAGAAGGCCATCGACCGTCTGCTTGCAGACTCCCGATACGGAGAGAGATGGGGAAAGCATTGGCTCGATCTGGTTCGTTATGCCGAGTCTGATGGGTTTGCGATTGACGGGGAGCGGCCTACTGCATGGCGTTATCGGGACTATGTGATCCGGGCGCACAATCAGGACAAACCGTACAACGTGTTTGTTCAGGAGCAGCTTGCCGGAGATGAAGGCAAGAGCAAGAATGTGGTTGCTCTCGGCTTCTATCGATTTGCGCCCTGGGAAGCCGATGCGAACTCGAAGAAGCTGTTGCGGCAGGACTTGCTCAATGACATTACAAGCACAGTAGGGAGTGTGTTTCTGGGGATGACGACCGGGTGCGCGCAGTGTCATGACCACAAGTACGATCCGATTTCTCATAAGGACTATTACCGCTTGCAGGCCTTCTTCGCCGGGACGGCTATTGCCGATCTGCCGGTGGGCTTTGACGAAGCTGAGCGTCCGAAGGAGATGCGCCGGAAGATGCGGGAGCATGAGGATGCGGCTGAGGCCGGGCAAGCGGAACTCGATCGCCAGAAGGAAGCGCTGAAGAAGCGCTACATGAGCCTGAACAAGGACGAAGAGGGGCTGAAGAAGTTCCTGGCGAAGCTCAATACTCGTAATCTATTTTTTCTGGAGCAGGACTTGCCTCTGGTCAAAGAGCCGGAGTGGCGGGAGCCTTTGCGAGTCTACTTTGAGACTCGCGATGGAGTGCAGCGAGAGCAGGAGTTGGCCAAGCGGCATCAGGCTCTGGCTTATGCGATCCGTGATGTGGCTCCACCGGCAGCGCCTGAGATACCGGATACCTATGTGCTGACTGGCGGGGACCTCAATGCTCGCGAAGAAAAGGTGAAGGCAGGCTTCCTCTCTGTCGTCGCCGGGACTGAGCCGGCGGAGATTCCATTTGCTGGCGGGAGTAATGGGTTGCGCCTGGCGCTTTCGGATTGGGTTGCTTCTGAGAAGAATCCATTTACCGCACGGGTAATGGTGAACCGGATCTGGCAGCGGCATTGGGGTGAGGGGCTGGTAAGAACGCCGAGTGATTTTGGCAAGAACGGCGATGTGCCCTCGCATCCCGAGTTGCTGGACTGGATGACGAATGATTTCATCGCCAAGGGTTGGAGCATGAAGGCGATGCACAAGCTGATGCTGACGTCGGCTACTTACCGGCAGGCGAGTGTCAACGCTGAGCAAAAGGCTTATGCGGCGAAGGATCCGACGAACCGGTTGCTTTGGCGGATGAACTGGCAGCGCCTCGATGCCGAGGTGTTGCGGGATTCGATCCTCTCGATCAGTGGTCGGCTGAACCCGGAGATGGGTGGGCCACCGGTCTTGTTTAGTGTTCCGGAT